>JAKLGB010000099.1 GCA_022710895.1 Bacillota bacterium | reverse complement strand
CGGAGTTGCATCGGCAACGCCTTCTTCATGTTCCCGGCCACGACGATCATCAGGGGGGCTTTGTGTTTGGTATACCTTCCGGCATCCCGCAATGCTTCCAAAATTTCCGGCTGGGTCACGATGAAGAATTCCCAAGGCCGGGCATCGCAGGCCGAAGGCCCGCTCATCGCATGATGCAGAAGGGTTTCCGTCTGTTCGCGGGAAACCGGTTCTTCGGTAAACCGGCGGACACTCCGCCGTTTCAACATGACCTCTTTCAGTTCCATGGGGATCGCTCCGATCGGGTCCGATAGGGAAAACGAATCCCGCGACCCACCCTTATTGTATCACCTCAGACCACGAACCGAACGGGTTTTTTTAAATCCTCCTTTTCGGAATCGGTCGATCGGAATTTCGTGGCTCGGGCTTGAAAAGAAAAAACCCCGGGAAAACAAAAAAACTTGCCCGGTTGGGCAAGTTTTGAGAGGCTTCGTGGCAGGGATGACAGGATTCGAACCCGTACAAACAGTTTTGGAGACTGTCGTGCTACCGTTGACACCACATCCCTAAAAGCGGACTACTACTATTATTATACAAACGCCTTGTTTAGTCAAGAAAAAACGCCAAACCCCAACGAAAGAAAAAGCTCGATGTGAGCTTTATCCTCAAGGTTCTTTGACAATGTCAACGAGGTGGTATCCTTCTTCTTTTAAAGCGGCGGCGACGATCTCTTTGGAAACATATCCATCAAAGAGCGCATATCCTTGTTCCAAGAACACCTGCACGTTGGAAATCCCATAAATGGCGGAAAGGACGGCTTTGACATCCTTGGCACAGCCCGGGCAGCACATTCCTTGAATGATCGCTTTTTTCATGGCATCGACACCTCGTTTCGTTCTTCTTCTGAATCTATTGTATCATTCTTGCCGCCCAATGTCAAAAATACGGTTGAAAAAAGCATCCCTTTCGGAATGCTTTTCGATCATTGAGCGGTCCGTTCGCGTTGCCGGTCAAATCGTCGGTTCCGAAAATACAGCACGACGTTCAATCCGACCATCAGAAAGTTCAGCGCATACATTCCCAGGACATAAGAGAGGTTTCCGGCGGCGATTTTCGCGCCGATTCCCAACAAGTACCCTGCCATAATGATGAAATAAAAAAATACACTCGCGCCCTTGGCGGTCTTGGATCGCCACAGTTTGACCGCCGCGACCGGCCAAGACAGGCCAAAACAGATCAACATGCATGTTTCCAAAAAGTTTGCCATCATCATCACCCGGGGATTACTTTGCTTTTTTTTGTGCCTGAACCACTTTGAATAATTCTTCCGTGGCGAAATGCAATTTCGTCACGACGTTTTTCGCATGAACCGGATAGAGGTAATAGGTGTCTTCCAAAGTGCTCAGATCGATACAATCCGCACCTTTTCCGAGATAATCGTATTCGATGTGCACCGAATACAACGATAAAGGTTCTTTTTCCAAACGGAATTCCTCGCCGTCAAAGGTCCCCCACAGATGATATCCGTTGAGATCGTGCACCAATTTCCCGGTTCCCAAACGGATGTATCCTTTGGCGTTGGGCAACGAATCGACATGGACGTCGTCTTCGAACCGGTAGGTTCCGTCTTCGATCTGTTTGCGGACATTCGCCCGTTCCCATTCATACCAATCTTTGATGCGAACGAATTCGGTTTGCCCTTCCAAGGCGTTCAAGTCGCCTTGATCGGACATGATCCAGGTTTTTCCGCAATGGCCGCAGATCAACCGGTCGCCTTGGGAATCCATCTGCGATTCGGTGAGGCAATGCGGGCATTGATATAGGACGCGATGAAGACCTTCGGCGCGCTTCGGCGACACGAGCCGTTGACCCGACTCTTTCAAATACCGATACTCGTCGTATTCGAAGGCTTTTTGGATGCGGTCGTTGATTTCCGCAACCGTCAGCGAACCGATTTCCTCGGCGGTCACGATTTGCGTCATGTCCGCCATCAGTTTGATTTTTCGTTTCGTCAAATTCCAGACCGGTTGTTGAAGATGATCGCCGTGCATGTTCAGTACGACGATCGGATGCTTCATGACTTTGCACATCTTCCCTAAAGATTCGGGAAGGAGGGAGGTCGTTCCGTCGATGCAGTACCGGGCTTCGGGGTAGATGGCACAAATCGTCTTGTTGACCTTGAGGGAATGCTCGATCTGCCGGACAAGGACGATATCGTTGGTAAATTTGCGCTTGCAGATGCACCCGACGTTTCGGAGCAGGCTTTCGCGCTTGATGAAGCCGTCGATGGCGACAACATAGTTGGCGGAGTGCGGGAAAATGGCGGCGGTGGTGACGGAAAAGTCGATGAACGAATGGTGGGTGCAGAGCAGGATGTATGGCGGCTTCAGACCGGCCATGTTGACCTTGTTGACTTTCAGACCATGGGCCCAAGCCGTCGGCAAAGCAATGGCCCAAGCGACGGGTTTTAAATACCAAGCCTGTTTTTTGGGCTTGGCTAACATGTCAAAGCGTTTTTCTCCGGTATCTTTCATCGGTTTCCCCTCTTCAAGAAAAAGACAACGATAAGTTTGACTCATCGTTGTCATTATCGTGCTATCATCATACCATTTTCATTTGCAATAGTCAAACGGGTTTCCGGAAAGGATCAACGGATCGAAGTGACCCGGTTTTTTCCGGCCCGTTTGGATTGATACATCGCTTCGTCGGCTTTGTCGATATAGTCCCGAAGCATGCCGGGAACGCCGGTCGAACCGAAACCGATTCCGAGACTGATCTTGATGCTCAACTGCAGATCGCCGACGAGGAACGGACGATCGGCGATCAGTCGGCGGATCATTTCCGCCGTTTCTTCCGCCCCAGTGGGATAGGTGTTCGGGATTAGGATCAGAAATTCTTCGCCCCCGTAGCGGCAAAAGATCACTTCGGGAGGAATATATCCGGAAATGCGCACGGCCAATTGTTCCAAGACGCAGTCTCCGATCACGTGTCCGTAGGTGTCGTTGACGGTTTTGAAATCGTCGATGTCCATCATGACCATCGCAAACATTTCCTGATTGTTCTGTTTGGCCTTCATATAATGCTCGGCACGTTCCATAAAGGCACGGCGGTTGAGGATCCGGGTCAATTCGTCATGGCTGGCTTCATAATTCAAGGTCTCGATCCGGGTGACATATTGTGTCATGTCGTTGAACCGGACAATCGTTCCGGAATTTCTCCCCGATTGATTTTGTAACGGGATCGTTTCCAGAATGAAGTTTTTCCCGAACCCGGCAAAACTGACGGTTTTTCCGGTTTTGATCGCTTCGACGATTTCCGGGTCACCGAATAAATCTTCCAGGGGAGTATGAGCTTGAACCGTCGGAAACCCTGCCTGTTCGAATCCGACATTCCAAGAAACAATATCGTTGACATCATCCAAAATGAGGATGGGTTCTTCCAGCGCTTCGAAGGCGGCCCTATGGGCGGTGGGCTTCAAATCGAGGGCCTCATACTTCATCATCGTGTACAAAACCACATAACCGACGACGAGCATGAAATACAACGTGTAATCCATTCCATAGGTTTTCGGTGAAAACAGCGAGGGGACAACGGCGATTGCAAGGATGGCGCTGATGATTCCGAGAA
>JAKLGB010000098.1 GCA_022710895.1 Bacillota bacterium | reverse complement strand
CCAGTTGGTCGTCCATCTGCAGAATAAAGAACCTAAAAAACCCGAATGAATTCCAAAAAAAAGTTGCGATGTCGAATCGCAACTTTTATTTACCAGTCTTTTTGCATCAGGACCGCTCCGCTGAAAGTCCCGATTTCGCGGTATCCCGCCTCTTGATACATATGCATCGTTCCGCGATATCGGCGATTTCCACCGTCATCCCCGGAAACGGGAAGAGCGAAAGCGCCCGCCAACCCATGGTCACGGAACGATTCTATGGCATGAGCGAGCATCGCCCGTGCCAATCCTTTTCCGCGATATTCCGGATCGATGACGAAACAAATCGTGACGGCGAACTTCCTTCCTTGGGAAAAGGGAAGGAGCCATTCGGTCAAACGGGGGTAATGATCCAATGGTCCGCCGTTCAACCATCCGACACATTTCTCGCCGTCGAAGGCAAGGAATCCCCGGGTTTTTCCGGATCGGATCGATTCCATCGCTTCGTTACGGTTGGTTTCCGGAGTGCGGGAGATCCAGGCGGACAAATCCATGGCATGATGATAATAACGGCAGTAACATCCTTTCCATTCGCGGGCGTGGGCAAAGTCCAACCGATCGAAATAATCGACGAACCGTTCGGCGTCCCCGGGAAGGATGGGACGAATTTCTATGGGCATGGATATCCCCCCTTTTCCTTCCATTATATCACGGGTTTTCCCAAGGAAAACCATGGGTGGAAAAATCATCGAGAAAATCGGTTCATGTCGGCAAAAAAAGGGCGCTTTTTTGGAAAAGCCATGATATAATAGTTTTTGTGAAAGCGCTCGCATTTTTGCTCGAAGCGCCTTCCCCCAGGGAGGATTTTGCCATGAGCGGTATTCCGGAAGACACGAAAACATTAACGATGATGGCGGCCGTCAAAGACCGCCCCGAAAAAGGGTTTTCGTGGGTCAAAAAAACCATCACCACCGATCTCGGAGATCACGAAGTGCTCGTGAAAATCATGCGGGCTTCCTTCTGCGGCACCGATCTACATATTTATGATTACAACGAATGGGCCCGAAAACGCCTGAAACTGCCGCTGACCGTCGGTCACGAGTTCTCCGGGGAAATCGTCAAAATCGGAAAAGACGTGACCAAAGTTCGGATCGGGGATATCGTTTCCGCGGAAACCCACATCGTCTGCGGAACGTGTGAATTTTGTTTGCGGGGCGAGGGGCACATTTGTGAAAATACCAAAATCATCGGCGTCGACATCGACGGCTGTTTTGCCCGCTACCTGAAGATGCCCGAACAAAACTGCTTCATCAATTCCAAATCCGTCAACCCGTTGTTCCTGTCGGTGCAAGAACCTTTGGGGAATGCCGTGCATACCATCGCCCATTTTCCCGTGACGGGGAAGACCGTGGCCATCGTCGGTTGCGGCCCGATCGGACTGATGGGAGCCGATGTCGCCAAGGCCCTGGGAGCCAAAAAAGTGATTGCGATCGAGGTCAACGAATATCGGCGGAATCTGGCTAAAAAAATCGGAGTGGACGTCGTCATCGATCCGATCCGGGAGGACGTCGTCACCCGTGTTCTTGCCGAAACCGGCGGAAAAGGAGTCGACGTGGTCGGAGAATTTTCCGGTTCGAAGACTGCAATCGAAACCCTCTTCAAGTATGTCAAACTCGGCGGATGCGTCTCGATGCTGGGGCTCCCCAGTAAGACGATCGAACTCGATTTTTCCAACGACATCATTTTCCGCGGCATTTCCATCTACGGGGTGGTCGGACGACGGATCTACGATACCTGGTACCAAGTCAAGGAACTGGTCGAATCCGGAAAACTGCATTTGGGCGACATCATCACCCATGTGTTGCCCTTGAAAGACATCAACCTCGCCGGGGAAATCATGGGATCGGGCAATTCCGGCAAAATCGTCCTGATTCCGGGAGACGAAATCGATGAATAAACTCGCCTATTTGGAAGAAAAGATCGAACAACTGAAAAAAGACGGCGTGTATCGGATCCTTCCGGTCAATGCGGGTCCCTGTGCGAACGTCATCACTTTGAACGGTCGGCGGACGGTCAACCTTTCCGCCAATAACTATCTCGGCCTCGCCACCCATCCTCGGGTGATCGCCGCCGCGAAGACCGCCTTGGAACGCTACGGCGTCGGCGCGGGTTCGGTCCGAACCATCGTGGGCAACCAGGATCTCTTGGAAAAATTGGAATCGACGATCGCCGAATTCAAACGGGAAGAAGCGGTCACCGTCTTCCAATCCGGGCTCAATTGCAACCTCGGGACGATTCCCGCCGTCACCGACAAGGAAGATTTGATTCTATCCGATGAGTTGAATCACGCTTCCATCATCGATGGGATCAAATTGTCCAAAGCCGACAAGGCCGTCTACAAGCACAAGGACGTCGGAGATCTGGAACGCATCGTCGCCTCTGAACGGTCCAAACACCGGAATATCCTCATCATTACCGACGGGGTCTTTTCGATGGACGGGGATTTGGCCCCGTTACCGAAAATCGTCGAAATCGCCGAACGGTACGGCTGTCTGACGTATGTCGACGATGCCCACGGCAGCGGAGTCCTCGGAGAGAACGGCCGCGGTACGGTCGACCATTTCCATTTGAACGGGAAGGTCGATTTCATCGTCGGCACCCTGTCCAAAGCCGTCGGGACGATCGGCGGTTATGTGGCCAGTGCCCAAATCGTCAAAGAATGGCTCCTTCACCGCGGACGTCCGTTGTTGTTTTCGACGGCGTTGCCACCCGCGGAGGTCGCCGCGGCGACCGAAGCGATCCGCCTGTTGTCCGAATCCGGCGAATACACCGCCCGGCTGTGGGACAATGCCCGTCATTTCAAGGCTGGACTGAGTGCTTTGGGATTCGATCTCGGTCATTCCGAGACTCCGATCACCCCGGTGATGTTGGGCAACGAAGCCTTGACCATGGCTTTTTCCAAAGCCTTGTTGGCCGAAGGAGTTTTCGTCTCCGGCATCGTCTTCCCCACGGTTCCGCTTGGCAAGGGACGGCTCCGTTGCATGTTGTCGGCCGGCCATACCCCAGCGGATCTCGACTTTGCGATTCAAGCCTTCGCCAAGGTCGGTAAAAACCTTGGAATCCTCTCCCGATAAAGCCCTTCAAGCACGTCAGAGACGTGCTTTTTTTCGATATCTGGAAAAAAGGTAAATAACGGAACGAAAAGACCCTCGGTTGTGGTTTAATAGAAGAGAGAAACGACGGGGATTTCCACGACTCCCGGAAGGAGAACACGATGAAACGCGACTATCATGCACTGCCTGAATTCGAACTGTTGCGGCCGATCGTCATGCCGATGACGAGACTGGGAATTTGGTTTGCCAACCGCGGTTTGGATCTCACGTGGTTTTTGGTACCCACCGATCACAACGTTCGCATCTCCCGGTTTTTCATCCGTCTGCGGGACCGCGGCCGATTGAAAATGACTGTCTTCACCCCCAAAAACCTCAAAGATCCCTTGCCCGCCCTCGTTTATTTTCCCGGGGGAGGTTTCATGATGTCCGCCGCTTTCGCCCACAAACGAAACGCCGCCAAAATGGCCGCCCAAGTCGGATGCAAAGTGATTCTTGCCCATTATCGTTTGGCTCCCCGTCACCCGTTCCC
>JAKLGB010000097.1 GCA_022710895.1 Bacillota bacterium | reverse complement strand
CATCTTTATAGGCCTTAATCAATCCGGAATTCGTCAGAAAATTTAGGTGGTAGGTCATCGTGGGTTGTGAGATGGGCAATTTGTCGATTAACGTGCAGCCGCATGTTTCTCCTTTGGCCAACAGTTCGAGAATGGTCAATCGATTCACGTCACTCAACGCTTTAAACATCAATGCTTTGTCTTGATCCATAAACCCCTCCGTCATATTGATGTTCATAAATATATACGAACATCTATATTATATTTCCGTTATCCGGATTTGTCAAAAGAGAATGGAAAAAAGGCTATCAGGGCCGTGAAAACAGTCAATTGATAGCCTTAAATCGCTAAATAAAGTGAAAAGGGGCAACTCGTTACTAGGAAAAGGGTGGTAAAAAAGGTCATTTAAGCGAAAGCAATGTGACGGTTTCCACATGAATCGTCTGCGGAAACATATCAACGGGGGTGATTTCTTTGATGTCGTATCCGCCTGCGTTCAAAATCTGCAGATCGCGGATCAAGGTAGCGGGATCGCAGGAAACATAAACGATTTTCGGAATCTTCATTTCCAAAACCGAATCCAAGAAGCGTTGATCGCACCCTTTACGGGGGGGATCGACGATTAGGACGTCAAATTTGAACTTTTGCCACTTTTTGATGACTTCTTCCGCTTCGCCGACTTCGAAGAAAGCATTTTTGTTGTCGTTTCTTCCGGCATTTTTCCGGGCGTCCTGAATGGCAGATTTTACCAACTCGATGCCGAACACTTTAAAGGCCTTGGGGGCTAGATATAAACCGATCGTCCCGATGCCGCAATAGGCGTCGATGATCTTCTCTTTTCCGGTAAGTGCTGCGTACTCGGCCACTTTCCGATATAATTGTTCGGTTTGAACGATATTGGTTTGGAAAAAGGAGCGATAACCGATTTCAAAATCGACCGGTCCGATGGCATCCAAAATAGTGTCGGGTCCTTGGATGATTTCAATTTGATCTTGTGACATCGAGGATTCGTCTTTGGTGACGGTGACGGCGATGGAAACGACCTCGGGGATTTTGGCAATGATCTTCTGCACAAAAAGGGCTTGTTTGGGAAGCGGCCCGCTCTCCATCTGCAATAACAACGAAATGGATTTGTTTTTTCCCGATTCGCGAAGCACCGCGGAGCGCAGGCATCCTTCACCGGAGTTTTCATCGAAGGCCCGAATTCCCAATTCGTTGGCCACATTTTTGATCAAAATGATCAAATCGAACAATCGTTTCGGCATGATGTGACATTCCGTGAGATTGACCAGATCGTGCGATTTGGCGCGGAAAAACCCGGCTTCGATCCCTTTTGGCCCTTGGCGGAACTTGATTTCGATTTTGTTACGATAATGGTAAGGGTTGGCCATCTCGACCATGTCTTGGACAATGACATTGTCGAGGCCGGCTCGCTTGAGGGTGGTTTCGATCCGGTATTTTTTAAAACTGAGTTGCACATCGTAATCCATATGCATCAATCCGCACCCGCCGCATGTTTCGTAATGCACACATTTGGGGGTGACACGGTAAGGGCTGCGTTCGACGAGGGAGACGACTTGGCCGAATCCATAATTCTTTTTCCGTTCGGTAACGATGATTTCCGCTCTTTCGCCTTTCAGAAGGCCTGCGACGAAAACGGTATAGCCGTCATCAAGTTTGCAGACACCGAGTCCGTCGTGGGTAAGGTCGACGGCGGTGACGAGATGAGCGTTTTCGGTAATATCCAATTTATCGTTCCCCTCCTTCCGTTTTCTTCAATTTGGAATATAGAAGCGCGAGTCCGCCGCTTCCGGTTTCGCGGTATTTGTTGGGCATATCTTTTCCGGTTTGATACATCGTGTCGATGACCATGTCTAAAGAAATTTTTCGTGTAGCGGTCAGAAAATACGCCAACCTACAGGCATCGATTGCCCGCAAGGCGCCGACGGCATTGCGTTCGATGCAGGGAATCTGAACATATCCGAGAATGGGATCACAGGTCAAGCCCAAATGATGTTCCAAGGAAATTTCTGCCGCATATTCGATCTGTTCGATGGAAAAACGGAGGATTTCCGCATCCAATGCGGCCGCCATCGCCGCGGCGCTGCCGATCTCGGCCTGACAGCCGGCGATCGCCCCGCTCAAAGTGGCGTTGTGCTTGATGATGTTACCGACAATGCCGGCGGTGGCCAAAGCCTCCAAGCACCGGGTTTTGGAAACATTGTGGTGTTCTTTCATATACCGGAGAACCGCGGGAACGACCCCGGAGGATCCGCAGGTCGGGGCGGTGACGACCGGATGACCGGAAGCATTTTCTTCCGCGGCAGCGAAGGCATAGGCGCTGACGATGCGATTTTCCCGAATTTCCGGGGATTCATCCGGATAGACCCCGTGATACAACTGATGGGCACGGCGTTGAACCTGTAATTCGCCGGGGAGGACTCCCTCGGCGGTTAGTCCCCGATCGATGGTGTGAAGCATCGATTCGTAGATTCGGTCTAAGAAATCCCAAATCTCCGGCCCTTCGAACCGCTCGACATACGCGGGAAGCCGTAAGCCGTTTTCGATGCAGTAAGCCTTGATTTCATCAAACGAGGCATGAGGATAGACTTCGGGAGTTTTGAATTCCCCTTCGCCTTCAATCTGAATCGACCCTCCGCCGACGCTATAAACACGCCAAAAGAACATTTTTCCGTCCGGAGTGTAACCGTACAGATCCATGGTGTTGGGATGATCAATGACCGTCGTTTCGTCGAAAACGATTTCCACTTCAGGCAACGT
The DNA here is from genome assembly GCA_022710895.1 of Bacillota bacterium. GTDB lineage: Bacteria > Bacillota_I > Bacilli_A > Izemoplasmatales > Hujiaoplasmataceae > JAKLGB01. The sequence goes on along the minus strand of JAKLGB010000097.1, from coordinate 876 downwards.
CTCGGCGATGACTTGCGGGGTGAGATGTCCCCTTCCCGTCATCGCCAATGAACCGTAAAGGATGACTCGGAAGCGATTGGCGTCGGGATAAGTCTTTTTGAACAGTGAGCAGGCTTTCTGCGGGCCCATGGTATGCGAACTGGACGGACCATAACCGGTTTTGTACAGTTCCTTGATCGATTTCATAAAATCCTCCGGATATGATCCTGTTGATTTCATTATACCACAAACTCCGGAAAGATATAAGCGGAATCGGATGGAAAACGCCAACAAAAAAAGCCATGGAGCATGGCTTTCTCGGTTAGATTTCGTTCGCGCGCGGGTGAAGAATGTACCAAGTCGACACCAGAACCATTCCCGCGGCGCATACCACATACAAGGCACTCGGGGAAATCTTGGAAATAATCAATCCGCCCAAGAGCGAGGAGAAGGGAATCAATCCCATTGAAATGACGTTGGATACCGAAGACACTTTCCCGAGCATGGCCTTATCGACTCTTTGTTGCATGATGACGGAAACGGGAATGTTGAAGGCCACGTTCCCCAATCCGAGGAGAAACATCGATCCGGCAATGATCAACAAGGTCGCGTCGATGCCCAGACGGTTATTGTAGTATAGAACCAGCGTGACGGCGATCACCACCGCGGGGAGAGACAAAGCCCCCAAAGTGAACTTCAGGCGTTTGCCCTGCTTTTCCCGGGGAGGACGGGAAGAGATGATCATCGCCATCACGACGGCGGCGATCGAAAAGATGATTTCGATGGCGGAAACCCACGCAGTGGGACTCAAGAAGGATTGAAAAAGGTACGTCGGTTCTTCCGCCAGCCGGAATTGGATGAAGTTGGGAAATCCGACGGCGAAGATCGGGTTGAAAA
>JAKLGB010000096.1 GCA_022710895.1 Bacillota bacterium | reverse complement strand
TTTTCATTATACTCCTTTTTTGCCCAATATGCAAAGGGGCGGTGCGATGTGATAAAAAATGAAAGGAGATTTTCCGGTTTTCGGTGGCTCCGTCCTTGCGGGTGTGATATAATGTTTTTTGACCAAATACGGAAGGTGATCCTTGATGTTAATCCTCGTGGGGCCGAGCGCCTCCGGCAAGACCGAATCTGCCAAAATCATGATCAACCGGTATCCGATTTCGCGGGTGGTTACCTGTACCACCCGACCACAACGCATCAACGAGATCGACGGGTTCGATTACCATTTTGTTTCCGACGCTCGTTTCCTACAGCTGCTCAAGCACAATTACTTTGCGGAAACCGCCGTTTATAACGGGTTTTGTTACGGAACTCCCTTGGAAGAACTGCGCGATGACAAGTTGATTATCTTGGAACCGCAGGGATTGAAATCGTTCTTGGAACTCGATCTTTGTAAGATCGTGGCGATTTTTTTGCAAACCAAGGAAGAAACCCGGGTCAGTCGGATGCAGAAACGCGGAGATGCCCCGGAAGACATTCAACGGCGCATTCTGGCGGACCGCATCGAATTCGACGTGAGCAAGATTCAAGGACTGGACATGATCATCGACACTTCGGAAATCCCGCTTTCCGATCTTGCGGACCATATCTATCAGAACTATCGGCGTCTCCTGGTGGAAAAAAACGAAGGATACCGCCAACTCTCTTTGTTCTCTTCCGATTCCGAAAGTTTGAAATGACCCTTTGAGCAAATCCCTGGGCATTTTTCTCGGCATTCGATATAATTAGGGCGTAAAAGAAAATAATTTTTGGAGGATTAATCATGGCATTAGAATTGACCAGCAGCAATTTCAAAAACGAAGTTTTGGATTCCACCGTTCCCGTCATCGTCGACTTTTGGGCCCCTTGGTGCCGTCCTTGCCAAATGCTCGGACCCACGATCGAAGAACTGCATCACGATCTTGCCGGCCGTGCGAAAGTCGGAAAAGTCAATGTGGATAACACCGAAGACATTGCGATGCGCTACGGCATCTCCACGATTCCGACGATCATGCTTTTCAAAGACGGCGTTCCCGTCAAAAAAGTGGTCGGATTGATGCGCAAAGAAGACTTGCTACGCAATCTGGGCTTGTAAGCCATGTTTGACGTCATTGTCATCGGCGGGGGCCCGGCGGGGATTTCCGCCGCCGTTTACCTGAAACGGTTCAAGCTCGACGTTTTGGTGTTGATGAAGGATTACGGATCGTTGGGAAAAACCGATCACATCGAAAACTATTACGGATTTCCCGAACCGATGACCGGCACCCAGGTCGTCGACAACGGCGTCCGCCAGGCTCGACGCCTCGGCATCGATGTCAAAAGAGAAGAAGTTTTGAACATTGACAATGCCGACGGATTTGTCGTGAAAACGACGCAAGGGGAATACCTTGCAAAAACCGTCTTGTTGGCGACCGGTTCATCCCGCCCCAACCTTCAGATTCCCGGTTTTCAAGATTTTATCGGCAAAGGCATTTCCTACTGTGCCATTTGTGACGGGTTCCTGTACCGAAAAAAAGCCATCGGCCTTTTGGGCGAGGGCGAATTCATGGCCGAAGAATTGGAAGTTCTGAAGAATTTCTCCCCCAACATCACCGTCTTCACCCACGGGAAACCCTTGATCGCTCATGTGGAAGGAGCGAACGTCGTCACCTCCCCCGTTCGTCGTCTGGAAGGCGACGAGTTGTTGCGGCGGGTCCTCACCGATGAAGGGACCTTCTCCGTCGATGTTCTGTTCGTCGCCGTTGGTACACCGTCCGCCACCGACTTTGCCTTGCGGATGGGAGCTTTCATCGAGAATAACGTCATTTCCGTCGATGACAAGTTCATGACCAACATCCCCGGACTTTTTGCCGCAGGAGATTGCATCGGGGGACTATCGCAGATTGCAAAAGCGGTCAGCGACGGTGCCCATGCCGCCCTCCACATCAACAAATTCCTTCGTTCTAAACCGTCCTGAGAAATCAGGACGTTTTTTTTGGTTTTCCAAAGACTTGCTCCGCAAGAACCTCTCCTTGTGATATAATGATTCCGCAGTGTGTTTTTCGGGAGGTTATCTATATGGAATCCTTAGAGCGTTTTCGCCTTCAGATCGATCGGATCGATCAAGAAATGCAAAGGTTGTTTTTGGAGCGGATGACGGTGGTGTCTGCCATCGCCGCCCTGAAGAAAACCGCCGGATTGCCGATCTACGATGCCGATCGCGAAGCCGAAGTGCTGCGCCGAAACAAGGAACGGATCGACGGTTCCCCATTTTCCGCTGCTTATGAGCGGTTTTTGCATTTGATTTTAAGCGAATCCAAACAATGCCAAGCTACTCTCGGCGCCGGAGGAAGATAACATGCGGTTCATCGATTTGCGAAGCGACACGGTCACGTTTCCGACTGCGGAAATGCGTCAAGCGATGGCGACCTGTCCGCTGGGAGACGACGTATTCGAAGACGATCCCACGACTCTGCGGTTGGAAGCTATAGCGGCGAAGATGCTGGGAAAAGAAGCCGCCCTTTTCGTCCCTTCGGGAACCTTTTCCAACCAGTTGGCCCTATTTACCCACGCCAATCGCGGGGATGAAGTCATCGTCGACCAGAATTGCCACATTGTCATTCACGAATCCGGAGCGTCCTCGATCATCGCCGGAGTCCAATTGTTCACATTGGAGAGCGACAACGGGATTTGGGATTTGGAAAAGCTGAAGCGCGTCATCAAAGAACAATCGATGTTCACTCCCGGGACCCGGCTCATCTGCATGGAAAACGCCTATAACGGCCGAGTTCTTCCTTTGGAGTATATGCAACGTGTTCATGAAATCGCCCGTTCACGGGGGATTCCCGTTCACATCGACGGGGCGCGGATCTTCAATGCGGCCACCTTTTTGGGTTGCGATGTTTCCGCCATCGCGGCTTGCGCCGAAACCGTTTCCGTTTGCCTTTCCAAAGGACTTTGTTCTCCGGTCGGTACCGTGTTGGTCGGTTCGAAAGCGTTCGTGGAATCCGCTCGGAGAAAGCGAAAGATCATGGGCGGAGGCATGCGACAGACCGGCGTTCTCGCCGCCTGCGGCATCCTCAGTTTGGAAAAGATGTCCAAACGTCTGAAGGAAGATCACGAAAACGCTCGGATCCTCGCCGAAGGTTTGGCGGAAATCCCCGGCTTGACCGTGGTCGAAAATCAACGCGACATCAATTTGGTTTTTTTCGACATCGAGGATCCCCGAAAAGACGGACTTCACGAATATCTCGCCCGGAAAGGCGTCAAGACCCTTCCTTGGGAACAAGGATTCCGATTCGTCACCCATCATGATGTTACCCGCGAAGATGTTCTCGCCGTCATCGGCTGGATGAAGGAGTTCTTTCGCGTCGTATGAATCGCCTTTTTACATTGCATCGGCAACCCGATCTCCTCTTTGAAGGAACCGTTTTGCGCCGCAAGGCGTATCGAGCCATCATCTATGAACAGGGGCGCCTTTTGATGATTCGCTCGGCAAAATACGGTGAGATCAAATTTCCCGGCGGGGGTAAACAAGGCCATGAACGGGCTTTCGACGTCCTCTCCCGCGAAGTCGCCGAAGAAACCGGGAGGCGGATCCGCCGGCGGATCATCCCCTTTGGGGAAACCATGGAATACGCCAGGGATTTTGAAGGAAAGTACGATATTTTTCAACAAGAATCCCGGTATTATTTCTG
>JAKLGB010000095.1 GCA_022710895.1 Bacillota bacterium | reverse complement strand
TTGACTATCCCCCGATCGTCAAAATTCTCGCCAGCATCGGACTCGCCTTGGCATTTGTCTTGATTTTGCTCTTGATCCGTTGGAACAAGATCATGTTCGCCGTCCAAGTTTCCATCGTATACACGATTGCGCTGACGATTTTCTATATCGGCGGGACCGGAAGTTTTTATGCTTATCTGTTCTTTTATATCGCCCTGACCATCATCATTTTCTTTCAGGAATTGTATTCTTACCTGACGTTCGGCACGCTTGTCGTCGGCTTGGGAACCTATTATCTCTTCCGGCATCAAGCGGATTTAGTCTTGATCGAACGGATCCCCGGGGAGTTTTACGTCTATGTGGTAATTCTCGTCGTTTTTTACCTCATCTTCTTGGTTCAAATCCTGTATAACGAAAAACTCTACATCGATTTGAACTACGACTGGGTCAAAATGAACCACCTGATCGAAAAATATCAAGACAACTCCTTGTCCTATTTGGTTGAACTCGATCGTCGGAACGGAAAACAACCGGCCTATGAAGACATTCGTTTCCAACGCGCGGTCGGAGAAATCGCCGTTTTTCTGTGCGAACAATTCAAGGAAAACGGCAAAGAAATCCTGAATGTGAGGGATTTGTACCTCTATATTCACGAACGGGGCCTCAAACGGATTCTGGATAATGACGAATTCAGCGTCGCCACCAAAAAGATCGCCAATCGCCTCGACAAATACCTCTTGAACAATCGAACCGACATGGTCACGATGATCTTCAATTTCCAGACCAAATTCCGAGAAACCGTTCCCTATCGGGATAACCGCTACGAATATGCTCTCGATCGCATCGCCCTTGGGCGGGAAGAGCAGATCATTGCCTTGGCGATGATCTACCAATATCTCGCCTCGGAAGTAACGCGTCGCGACGAATGGGACCCCATCGGCCATCCTCTGACCCACCAAGACATCGTCAAGCTGATGACCGCTTTGGAAACCGATGAATTCTTAACCCCCGAATTGATTGCGGTTTTCCGCGACAACGCCGACCTTTTCCAACAATACCTCGGGAAGAAATCCTGAAGAAAGAAGGATGAGCATGGGAACCATATTGTCCATCGCCAACCAAAAAGGCGGAGTGGGTAAAACCACGACCGCCATCAACCTCGCCAGTTCGCTCAGCTATGCCGAAATGAAAGTTCTGTTGATCGACTTGGACTATCAGGCCAACGCCACCACCTGTTTGGGAATCAACCGCGGGAGTTTCACGCACAGCGTTTTTGACTGTCTCGCCGATAACGTCGGCGTCGAAGAAGCCATTCTTCGGACCGACAACCCCTATATCGACGTTCTTCCCGCCCGAACCATGGTGGAAGGCATCGAAGAGAAAATCATCATGAATACGAACCGGGATTTCATCCTGCATACGAAGCTGAAGGATATCAAACCGCGGTACGATTATATTCTCATCGATTGTCCCCCTTCCTTGGGATTCGTGACCATCAATGCGATGATCGCCTCCGACGGCATCATCATCCCCGTGCAGTGCGAGTTTCTCGCCATGGACGGGTTGACCCAACTGCTCAACACCATTCGGATGGTTCAAGCCAAGAAAAAAGTCAACATGGAGACCCTGACGATTTTCGGGGTGTTATTAACGATGTTGGACACCCGTTCGACTTCGGGCTTTCAGGTCGTCAACGAAGTCAAAACCTATTTCGGGGAAAAGGTCTTTCAAACCATCATTCCCCGCAATGTAAGTTGTTCGAACGCCACCTTCTACGGAGTTCCGGTGACCGAATTTTCTCCCAAGAGCAAATCCTCCCTGAGCTACCGTCAGTTGGCCAAAGAGGTGATTTCCCGTCATGCAGAAAACTAATCTCGTAAAACGGGGACTGAGCGATCTTCTGGTCGAAAACGAGATCCGAAATCTCGAAAAGGAAGAAGTCATCGACATCGAACTGAACACGATCGAACCCAATCCCTTCCAACCCCGGAAGCATTTTGACGAGGAAGCCTTGAAGGAATTGGCGGAGTCGATCCGCGTCAACGGCGTTCTCCAACCGATCATCGTCAAAAAAGTTCTCAACGGATTTTTGCTTGTCACCGGCGAACGCCGGGTTCGGGCGGCCAAACTGGCGGGTTTTTCGACGATTCCCGCCATCGTCCGGGATTATAACACCCGGTATTTGGCCGAGTTGGCCTTGTTGGAAAATATCCAACGGGAAGACCTGACCATCGTCGAAGAAGCCGAGGCCTACCGGAACGCGATCAACTCGATGAACCTCACGCATATGGAATTGGCGGAAAAAGTCGGAAAAAGCCGTTCCTACATCAGCAACACCCTGGGGATCCTCACTTTGCCCGAAGCCATCATCCGCGAAATCAACGAAGGACGGATCACCATGGGACACGCCCGCGCCCTGAGCAAACTCGAAGACGGGGACCGCATTCGACAAATCGCCCGGATGATCATCGAAAATCATTTGACTGTTCGCGACATCGAAGCGTTGGTCAAAAAAGAGAAAAAAAAGAAAGCGATCCGTCAAGCCGAGGTCCCGGCCGAGTTGGCCAAAAGGCTTTCGGAGGCCAAAACGGCCTTGGAATCCGCCGTTCATTTTGACCGTCCGGCCAAAGTCCGGAACAACCAATTGATTCTGTCGTTCGCTTCCGAAGATGAAGTGAATGCATTCGTTTCCCGACTTTCGGGATCCAAGGAGGGATGATCCGTGCTATCCTGGTTTGAATTATTGATTCCTTGGTTCGCTTCTTTTTTGGGTGACTGGTTCGCCAATTTGATCGTGCGGCTGTTGTTCGTCATCGTTTGGGTGGCGATTGCGATCATCCTGACGATCATCGTCAAACCCGTTGTCTACCGTTCGCTCCGATTGAACGATGCCTGGAGAAAGAAGAAACCGCTCCGGAAAATCACCGAAAAGATCCCGCTTCGCGAAGAACCGTTCGCCATCGTCGATTTGCAAAAACGCGGACTGACGATTGCCAAAGGCCTCGTCAGCATCCTGCAAGCGCTCATCTGGTTTGCGGTCCTCATGATCCTGTTGGACGGATTCGGCATCGATGTTACCGTCATTCTGGCCTCCGCCGGGGTCATCGGGGTCGCGATTGCCTTCGGAACCCAGGCGCTCGTCAAAGACTTCATCTCCGGTCTCTTCATCCTGATGGAAAAGACCTTCCTCGTCGGCGAACTGGTGACGATCGACGGATTCACCGGGGTGGTCAAAGAAATCGGCTTGCGGACCACGAAACTGGAAGACTGGAAAGGTGCCTATCTCATCATCAACAATGGCAACATCGGTTCCGTCGTCAATTTCTCCCGTGATTATTCCGTCGCCGTCGTCGACCTCGTTTTGAACCACGTCAACGATTATCAAAAAGCCGCGGAAGCCATCCGCGAATTCGTGACCCTAACCGGTCAGAAATACCCGGAAATGACCGAACCCCTCCGGTATGTCGGCATCGTCGAAAGCACGGATCTGCGGGCGACGTTCCGGATGGCGGCCAAATGCCGCCCGGCCGAACATTTCGGAATCGAGCGGTCTTTGCGCGCCGATCTCCTCGCATTCGCGGAAGAACGGGGTTTGATCCTTCCGTTTGTGCAAGTCTCGCTTGTTCCCGGAGAACCGCATGGAAAATGACCTGAAACTCGGCAGCGTCCTCGTCCTGAAAAAAGGACATCCCTGCGGAACCAACCGCTGGGAAATCGTCCGTTTCGGCGTGGACTGCAAGATCAAATGCCTCGGCTGCGGGCGAATCGTTCTCATCGATCGGATGGAACTGCGCAAAGCCGTCAAAAAAGTACTGGAGGAATCC
>JAKLGB010000094.1 GCA_022710895.1 Bacillota bacterium | reverse complement strand
GTCCGTTTCGTTCCCGAACGGTTCCAAAAAATCTTCAAAAACTGGATGGAAGGCATTGAGGATTGGTGCATCTCCCGGCAATTGTGGTGGGGACACCGGATTCCGGTGTGGTACCGCGGAGAAGAAGTATTCTGCGGCAAAAACGCCCCCGAAGGCGAGGGATGGCGTCAGGATGAAGACGTTCTCGATACATGGTTTTCTTCCGCACTATGGCCGTTTTCGACCCTGGGTTGGCCGCAAAAGACAGCCGATCTTGCCCGTTATTTCCCCACGGATGTGCTGGTTACCGGCTACGATATCATTTTCTTCTGGGTGGCCCGGATGATTTTTCAATCGTTGGAATTCACCGGTGAATCGCCTTTCCGCGATTGCGTGATTCACGGACTGATCCGCGACGCCGAAGGTCGCAAGATGTCGAAATCCCTGGGCAACGGCGTCGACCCCATCGACGTCATCGAACGCTTCGGGGCCGACAGCCTCCGTTATTTCATCTCCACCAATTCGGCCCCGGGTTTTGATCTTCGTTATGAAGCGGAAAAAGTCGAATCGAGTTGGAATTTCATCAACAAAATCTGGAACATTTCCCGGTATGTCCTGATGACGGTCGATGGGATGGACTCTGCCAATCTTACCTTGGATTGGGAAGCGATGAGCCCCGCGGACCGCTGGATCGTTTCTCGTCTCAACGAAACGATCGCCGCGGCGGATCCGTTGTTCGACCGCTATGACTTCGGAGAAGCGGCACGCCGGATTTATCTCTTTGCTTGGGACGATTTCGCCGCCTGGTACATCGAGATGGCCAAACTCACCGCCGATTCTTTCGCCACTCAGGCGACGCTCGTTCACGTGTTGTCCGCCCTCGTGCGGTTGTTGCATCCGTTCATGCCCTTCGTTACTGAAGACCTTTGGTCCCGGCTTCCGGGGGTCACGGGCTCGATCATGCGGGCCCCATGGCCGCAGGATGACGGTCGAAGGTTCGCCGACAGCGCCAAAATCGAAGCATTGTTTGAAATCATCCGTCGCATTCGCCAAATTCGCAACGACTATTCGGTCTCCTACACGAAACCCATCGACGTCCTCATTCGTCCCGATTCGGAAGCTACGGAAGCGTTTATTCGCAACAACCGTCGTTATCTCGACAAGTTTGTCAACCCCAAATCGTTGCGGGTCGAGGTTTCTCTCCCACCCGTCGAACAATCGCTTTCGATCATTCTTCCCCAAGCGGTCGTTTACCTTCCCCTCGGCAGTCTCGTCGACCTCGACGCCGAACGGACCCGCCTGATGACGGAAAAGACCCGCTTGGAAGCAGAGATCCGTCGTAGCGAAACGATGCTGGCCAATCCCGCATTTTTGCAAAAGGCTCCGGCGGCCAAAATCGCCGAAGAACGCAACAAACTGGCCGATTACCGCGAACATTACCGGTTGACGGTCGAAAGAATCGAGGCTTTGGACAAATAGTATGTTTTCTACCTTTCAGGAAGCTGTGGATTGGATCGAACACGCCAAACGATTCACCGAAAAGACCGATCTGACGCGGATGAACCGCGTCTGCGGGTGGTTCGGTCATCCCGAACGGGCTTTCCGCTCCGTCCACGTGGCGGGCACCAACGGCAAAGGTTCGACCGCCAACTACATCAAGAACATCCTCCAATGCGCCGGATACCGGACCGGCATTTACACCTCTCCTTATGTCGTAAAGATCAATGAACGAATCGGCATCGACGATGAACTGATCAGCGACGCCGATTTCTTGAGGTATGCGAACATTCTCAAGGACTGCTGGGATCGGCTTTTCCTCGAGACGGGTGATTCGATCACATTTTTCGAAATCCTCACCTTGATGGCCTTTCTGTATTACCGCGATCGAGCCGTCGACATTGCCGTCATCGAAGTCGGAATCGGAGGGCTCCTCGACGCCACCAACGTCATTACTCCCGCCGTATCCTGCATCACCAACATTTCTTTCGACCACATGAAGCAATTGGGAAACACCTTGGAAAGCATCGCCTTCAACAAACTCGGGATCGTCAAACCGGGAATCCCGCTCGTCACAAGCGAGGCGGATCCCGTCCTTTTGGCTCAATTCTCCGCGGTCTGCGCCGACCGTGGTTCCCGACTCCGGGTCGTCGACTTTGGCAAAATCACCCAGATCGAGCTCGGGGAAACCACAAAATTCCGCTATTTCGGGAAACCCTATACCCTCCGCCTTCCCGGAGCTCACCAAGTCAAAAACGCCTGTCTCGCCATCGAAGCCGTGCAAATGTTGCGCGAACAAAAAGAAATCCTTCTGCACGAGCGTAACATCCTCAACGGGTTGGCCAAAACGGCTTGGCCGGGGCGTTTCGAGATTTTTGATCATCGCATCATTTTGGACGGCGGTCACAATCCCGGGGCGATCGCGACCGTGAAAGCCACCGTCAAAACCCTCTACCGGGGCAAAAAGGTCAAATGCCTGTTTGCGATGATGAAAGACAAGGATCACGCCACGGTACTGGCGGAATTCGAGGATTTCGTCGATGAACTCCACTTGACTCAGATCGATTACCCGCGATGCGCGGAGGCTTCTTTGCTCGATGCCGAAAGCCGTCACCCCCGCAAGTTCGTCCATCCGAATGCGATCGAAGCGTTCCGGTATTTGTCGCGGACCTTGGCGGAGGACGAAATTCTTCTGGTCTGCGGTTCGCTCTATCTCATTTCCGACATCCGCAAACTTCTGGTTTCCCATTCCTGAATATCAAAACATCGCGTCCGTTCGGGCGCGATGTTTGTTTTCGGGAGATGGAAAGATGACCTACATGATCAAAGACATGCCCGAGGGCGAACGACCGCGGGAACGGCTGGAACGGTATGGCGCCGCGGCTTTGGCGAGCCACGAATTGCTGGCGATTCTGCTTCAAACGGGAACGTCCCGGTTATCGGCGATCGAAATCGCGGAGAATATCCTTCGGGAAATCCGCGATCCCGCCGGACTGCGCGACAAGACGATTCACGAACTGGGGGCTTTTCGGGGCGTCGGAAAGGCGAAAGCCATCACGATCCTCGCGGCCTTGGAACTGGGGAAACGAGCTTTGCAGGAGACGCGGGAAGCCCCGAAAATCGTCTCCTCGGCCGATGTTTTCCGATTGGTGAAGGACGATCTGTCGGGCTTGAAACAAGAAGTGCTTTTAGCTTTGTTTCTCGATTTGAAAAACCGACTGATCGCCCAAAAGACGATTTTTGTCGGCGGTCTCAACCAATCGTTGATTCATCCGCGGGAAATCTTTAAATACGCCGTCAAGTATTCCGCCTATTCGGTGATCCTTGTCCACAACCATCCTTCCGGGGATCCGGAACCTTCGCGACAGGATCTGGATGTCACCGAGGTGCTACGTAAGGCGGGGGAACTGATGCAGATTCCGATTGTCGATCACATCGTCGTTGGCAAGGATCGATATCGATCCATCAACGAATACGGACCAAAAAAAAGCGGAAGATGACTTCCGCTCAATGGTTTCATTTGTTTAAAAAGTCCAAAACGTCATGGTAGGCGGCCTGGTTGTCCAGTTCGTTCAACACTTCGTGGCGATCGTTGGGATAGAGTTTCATCACAACGCTCTTGTAGCCCACACGCATGAAATCATCGACCAGCCGGGTGACTTCCTTTCCGTAATTGGAAACCGGATCCAAAGCTCCGGAGAAGAAGTACAGCGGGATGTCCTTATTGCCCTTTTTGATGTTTTTAAGATTGTTGATCACTTTCAGCCACGAGGTCAAATCGCAGTATGCCGAGACGGTGAAGGGTTGTCCGCACATCGGGGAATCGTGGTAGTACTGCTGGATTTCGACGTTTTTCGTCAGCCATTGTTCGACGAGCCCGGTTTTGTCGACAAGGTCGTCTTTGACCATCTTCGGGAAGAAAGCTTCCATTCCCATCTTGTTCATGAGTGGGGAGATGGCACGG
>JAKLGB010000093.1 GCA_022710895.1 Bacillota bacterium | reverse complement strand
CCGATATGGACATCTTGTCCGCAGCGGACCCGTGGATTACGACGGACTGTTGGTAATATCCGATGCGACGGACACGACGGTGTTGACGGAGAAAACCTTGGATCGCGGGGGTTGGGAAACGATTCTTTTCGTCGGGGCCTATGCCGACGGGACCTTATTTTTGATTCTTCAGATCCGCGGAAACGACCCAAAAGCTTTGGAAGAAACCCTGGCTTTACGCCTGATCCGGATCGATCGGGCGGGGACGGTGATCTCCGAAACCGCATTGAACCCATCCTTTTGCCATTTTCACAACATCGATTGGCAATTGATCCTGCGGACCGATTCCTCCACCGCTTCCCCGGTCGCCATCGGAGCGGAGGGAACCGAAGGAGCGTTTTCGGTTCCCGAAGAAGCCGAAGGTCTCTATCATCTCCAATACCAAGGCGAGGCATTCGTCGATGGGAACTTGGTCGAACGCGTGATGATCACCGAACCGGGAAACCATGACGTCCGCATCATTCACGGCGGGAAAACGTTCGAGTGGACGATTCGGGTCCTCCCCGTTATCGAAGGAATCGAGACCCACGGCGAATACACGGAACCGGTCCGCATCGTCAGTCTCGGGACGCTGTTTGTGGATGGACGTCCTTTTGTTTCCGGGGATGTTGTTTCCGAACCCGGAAACCACCTCCTGGAGGTCCACGGCCGGGGAGATGACGTGACTTCCTGGCCGTTCGTTCTTCATCCGACGGTGGAAAACATTGATCCCGATACTCCCGTGGCGGGACCGGTCCGGGTGTTTTCCAATGCGGTTTCCATGACGTTAAACGGCATTCCGATCACCCAAGGGACGCTCGTGGCCCATTCCGGTTTCCATCGGCTGATTCTTGAGGGAGTTAATGGATACGAACGGGAAATCGTCTTCGGAATTCTCCCCTCCGTCCAAGGATTGACGGAGGGAGGCGTGTATACCGATCGGGTCCTTTTCTATGTCAACGGCATCGCAACCTTGGACGGAAAAGTGTTGCGTGGAGAAGAACAGACGGTCGAGGCTTTGGGCGATCACGTTCTGATGTTATGGTTGGGGACCGAGCGGACCGCCGTTTATTCTTTCACCGTCGTTCCGACCCCGGAAGAGCCCGAAGCCGAAACCGAACCGATGAGCTGGTCCTGGGTAAAGACCGGATTGGGAATCTTGGTCCTGGTGGGACTGTTTTTGGTTCTGAAAAAGAAATAGCCTCGATGTCCCCGGAAGAGTATGATATAATCAAATGGGTGATGCACGATGATGACGTTTGATTTGTTCGTCCAAACGAGCTATTCTTTCAATGGCTCGCTTTTGGACGTCAACCAATGGCTCGCGCGCGCCAAAGAGTACGGATACACGGCCTTGGGCATCGCCGATGAGCACAATCTTTATGCGGCGATCAAGTTTTACCAAAGTTGCCTCGATGCGGGCATCAAGCCGATTCTCGGTTCGGTCCTCGGCATCCAAACCGCGCTCGGCGGACGGACGTCCTTTTTGTTCATCGCCAAAAACGATCGCGGATATCGAAATCTGTTGAAACTGGTTTCCGCGGCCAACACCTCCGGTCCGGACGTTCCATGGGACCGGGTGATGGAATGGAAGGACGGCTTGGCCGTCATCGCCCTTCCCGACCGCGGCGATCTGCCCGCGGCGATTTTGGCCAACGATCTTTCGCTGGCGGCGGATCTTTACCGTCAATATTCGCGGGCGTTCGAAACATTTTATCTGGGCATCGATTTGTCCGATTTTGTGTCGGAAATGCGGATCGCCCCGATATTTCGCGCTTTCGGGGAATGTGTGATCGTCCACCAAGTCCATTATTTGGATAAAGACGACTTGTTGGCATCCAAGGTCCTTTCGATGATTTTGAAGGATGAAAAAGTCACCGAAGAGGGCATGTTCGTCGCCGAAGAGGCGTTGCATGACTTCAAGACTCCCGCGGAACTGACGGCGCTATACGCCGATGATCCCGAAGCGGTCCGGACGACCGAACGATTGATCGAATCGATCGGGGTGACGATTGATTTTGACCGCACCTGCCTTCCCCGTTACCCCGTCCCGGAAAAGCGGAAATCCGCCGATTATCTGCGCGCCTTGGCGACCAAGGGTTTGGAAAAACGTCTGTCCGTCAAAGAAAACTCCGAGTTCACTCCCCGGCAATATCGGGAACGGTTGGATTACGAACTTTCCGTCATCGAATCGATGGGATTTTGCGATTATTTCCTGATCGTCTGGGACTTTGTTCTTTATGCCAAAAAGCAAGGAATCCTCGTTGGACCGGGAAGAGGATCCGCCGCCGGTTCGCTGGTCAGTTTTACGCTGGGAATCACGGATATCGACCCTTTGGAACACCGACTCTACTTTGAGCGTTTTCTCAATCCCGAACGGATCACGATGCCGGACATCGACACCGATTTTCCCGACGATCGTCGGGACGACGTGATCCGCTACGTGGTCGAGAAATACGGAAAAGACCACGTTTCCAATATCATTGCTTTCGGAACCTTCCAAGGAAAAAGCGCGATCCGCGACACCGCCCGCATTCTGAAGACCTCCGAAGGCGTAATCGATGAAATCACCGGATATGTCAGCGAATCCGCCAACTCCATCGACGAATTCAAAAAGGATCATCCGGAAAAATATCAGTTCTTGACCGAATCGGCGGAGACCTCCATGCTGATGCGGATCTCCGAACGGATCGCGGGATTGCCCCGTCACGTTTCCACGCACGCCGCCGGGATCGTCATCACCGATCAGCCTCTGACGGATTATTCCCCCGTTCAAAACGGACTGATGGGCATGTACCAAACCCAATACGAAGCGGCCGACCTGGAACGGATCGGTTTGTTGAAAATCGACTTTCTCGGGATCCGCAACTTGACGACCATCGACCGGGTGCTAAAACTCATCGAAGAAAAAACCGGAAACAAAATCAATATCTACCGTCTGCCGTTGCAGGACGAACCGACATTCCGTCTGTTACGCGAGGTCAACACCTTGGGTCTGTTCCAATTGGAATCCGAAGGCATGATGAACCTGTTGCGAAAACTTCAGATCCGTTCGTTCGATGACATCGCCGTGGCGGTGGCCTTGTTCCGTCCGGGACCGATGGAAAATATCCCCGCCTATCTGCGGCGCCGCAACGGCGAGGAGAAAGTGGTCTACCCGCATCCGGATTTGGAAAAAATCCTCAAAGACACGCACGGCATCATCGTTTATCAGGAACAGATCATGCAGATCGCTCATGATTTCGCTGGTTTCACGTTAGGCGAAGCCGATGTTCTCCGCCGGGCAGTATCCAAGAAAAAAGAAGAAGTTCTCCAGCAGGAACGTCTCCGGTTCGTCACGAAATGTATCGGTAAAGGGTATTCTCAGACCGTCGCCGATGAAATCTATGATTATATCGTCAAATTCGCCAACTATGGTTTCAATAAGAACCACTCCGTCGTTTATGCGTTGGTGGCCTACTGGATGGCGTATCTGAAAGCCAATTATCCGACCTATTTCATGGGTGTGCTTCTCGATTCGGCGATCGGATCGGCTGCCGCCACGGCCGACTATATCCGTGAATGTCGCAAAATGAACATCAAAGTGCTTCCCCCGCGAATCAACGAATCGCAACCGCACTTCGTGATGGAGAACGGGGATCTGCGCTATCCGTATCTGGGTGTCCGCAACATCGGCGCGGTCGCCGCGGAAAAAATCCAACAGATCAAGGGGGATAAGCCCTTTACCGGTTTTCTCGATTTCATGGAACGAGCTCAAGGTCTCATCAATTCGCGAGCGATCGAATCGTTGATCATGGTCGGAATGTTCGATGACTTCGGGCAGACGAAGAAAACCCTAATGAAGAACCTAAAATCCGTCAGCCACTTTATCGCCTTGGGCGGATATTCGGGAAAAGAGACCTTCGTATTTCTCGAAGAGCCCGAATTTGCGTTCAACGAACTTGCCT
>JAKLGB010000092.1 GCA_022710895.1 Bacillota bacterium | reverse complement strand
ATCTTGGTCACGACGTTGGGCAGTCCGCGGACGTGGGCCACAAGCATGTCAAAGGTCGGATCGAGGGGTTTGAACATTTTCGGTTTTTCGATGTAGTACTCGATGCTGGAGACTTGTTTGTCGAGATTGCTGGTTTTGTTGAATTCGGGATCGATATTGACTTCTTCAAACAACAGGTTGGTGGGATCCACGTTTTGCTCGGAAGAAAGGATCGTTTGTTCTTTGGAAACAATGGTCGATCTTTTACCATGGGAAGCCATCAGTTGTTCTTTCTGCAATTCTTTTTTCTGAGCCCGAGTCATTTTTTCGTTCTTTTCGGGTTTTTGTTGGAGTTCTTCGGTTTTGGCCAAGGGTACTCCGAGAATCGGATTCCCTTGAGATTCGATCGAATGGACTTCGGATTCCAACTGCGCGTTTTCTGCCGCCTTTTTCGCCCGAATGGGCAAAATGATCGCGTGGATGATGTAGAACAACAAGGCACCGGGAACGATTCCGAGGTAAAAGACCGTGTACCGTCCGCCGTAGTTGACGAAGGTGGTGCGCAGATAATATGCCGCTCCGCCTCCGGCGCCCAGAACTTCCAACCCCAAGAAGAACAAAAGGATCCGCGAGAGGTTTCCACCGCGACGGAAATTAGCCAACAACAAATGGACCAGGAAGATCAGATTGACCAAAACCAACCCGATGGCCCCGAGGATGGCGAGATTGGTGAGGGAGTTATTGTCCCGATAGGTGAACGCCGCCAACCCCCCGGCAAAAGTCAAACCGAAGATGCCGTAGAGGAACATCGGAAGGAATGCGGCACCTGCAGTCGCGGGCAAAACCTGACCCTCCCGAGAATGTTCAACTAAGGAGACAATCAAGAAAATCAAGCTGAAAAGAAACATCAGCGCACCGATACCGCCCTTGATATACAATTCGTTTTGACCTTGAATCAAAAACGACAAGGGGGCGAGATTGAGGTTGCTGGGACCCACAACGGAAAACGGAACCGCGACGAGGGACGTCAAGACAAGGGACAAGAAAACGACCAGTTTGGCAAAGAATTTCTTCATTCGTGTTTCACCCCTCAAATCATTACTGCCGTATAGGGGAATTATATACCGAAAAAAAGGTAAAGTCAACAAGGTTGACCGAAGTCATCCAAGGTTTTTTTCGGCATTTACCAAGGGCGGTTTTTCGCACAATCGTCAGCCCGGAGCCCTCCTTCCATCGCGCCTTCGATATTTACGACAAAGGTGAAAAGAAAACCAAAAAGCAATACCGTTTTTCTGATCAAAAATCATTTTATCCGACGGCGTTTTTTTCTTGCGATTTTGGGGATGCTGAATTATAATGAATTGGTAATTTTGTTGTTGATGTTATTTTTACTTTTAACCCTTATTGACAACGAAATTGCCGCGTGCTATAGTGAAATTAGCAAGACAGAAGGAGGGTTGTATATGCAGGTATTAAAAGAATCAGTCAAGAAAGCGATTTTAAACGGCGCCATCAACGAGTTTTTCGAACGTGGCTACCAAAACGCCAACATGCGGCGAATCGCGGACAGCGCAGGAATCACGGTGGGAAACATCTACCGATATTTTGAAAACAAGGAAGCGTTGTTCCAAGCGGTCCTGCTCCCGGCGCAAAAAGCCATCGATGACTTGGAATCGTTCGACAAGAAGCTTCACATCACGCACATCGAGAATCAAAAAGAAGCCGCTTCGATCGTCACCTATGTGATGAACGTCCTCCGTCCTTATACGAAGGAAATCTTCATCATGATCTTCAACAGCAACGGAACGCATTACCATCAGGTAAAGACTCAGCTGGAAACTTTGGTCGTCTCCAAGATCAAGGAATACTATCCGGGCGTGTTCCAAGATTACTTCCTGAAGATCGTGGCCTCGAGCTTCATTCAAGCTTTGTTCGTGGTGTTCAAGGACAATGTCAACGATATCAAGAAGATTCAGGACATGATCGTCCAAATGATCGTGTTCTACTTCCGCGACGTCCAAAACCGCCTGTTCTAAGGCAAGGATCTCCCATCACCCGAGCACCAAAACGTCCCCGACGAACGGGGACGTTTTTTTATGCTTTCGGAGCCGCCGATAGCCGAGCTTCCAAGGCGGGGATATCGATTTTTCCAATCAGGGTGTGAGGCATCGTATCGACATACTCTATCGTTTTCGGAACCGCGTATACCGATAATTCCTCTTTGATTTTTTGCATGATCGCCTTTTCTTCCGGGCGACGGGTTTCCGGTGTTTTCATCCGGATCACTAAATGAATCATGCTGCCGCGCTCCGGGTCAAGAACCCCGAGGGCGGCGGCTTCGGCCACTCCGTCGAAGGCGGTGACCAGGGTTTCGATTTCCGAGGGCATGACCGGCATCCCGGAGACCTTGACGATGCGCTTCATCCGTTGACGGAAGACCAAATGCCCGTCCTCGTTCAAATGCCCGAAATCCCCCGTCAGAACGAAAACCGTTCCCTCAGTATCTTTCCAAAACGTTTTATCGGTGGCTTCCGGGTCCTTATAATATGCGTTCATCCGCGTATCGCCGGCGACGGCGATCTCACCGGGAACTCCCGGGGGAAGCGGTTGCCGGGTGGAAAGATCGAGAATGCGGACTTGAATGCCGGGCAGGGGACGACCGACCGTATCGGGGCGATAGTCTCCCAAGCGATTGACGGCACACACGGTGACGACCTCGGTCAGTCCGTATCCTTCTAATAGCCGGGCGGGAGAGGCATGGAACTGCATGACTTCATCGAAACTGCGTTTGAGAGTGGGGCTGACGAAGTCCCCACCCACATAAGCTCTCCGCAGGTTTTTCAGGTGCGGGCCGGGAAAATCCGGATGGGCCAACAGGGCTTCGAACAAGGTGGGAACCCCGATGATATAGTTGATTTTTCCCTTTTTCAGCAACCGGATGGTTTCGACGACATTGAATTTCGGCATCAGGATATCGGTTCCTCCGAAGCCAAGGAAACCATGGACGCCCATGCAAAGACCGAAGCCATGGAACATCGGCAAGACCGCCAACATCCCTTTGCCGGTCAGGTTTTCTTCTTCCAAGATAAATTCCGCTTTCATTGCCAGAGAATTGACCGCAAAATCCGACAATTCAATGGTCTTCGGCGATCCCGAAGTTCCGCCGCTGTGCAAAAGAATCGAAGTCGATCTCGGATCGTGAGCAGTTTCTTCTTCCCATCGATCCTTGCCCAACAGCCGTGAAAATGGCAAGACTCGATCTTCCCACGGGATGTCCTTCAACCGTTTCCGCTGGAGAAATCGGTACCCCAACCGTTGAATCGGAGACAATCCTTCGGCCGGGCTGCTCAACACGATCCGCAGATCCATTCGTTCCAAGAGCGGGGTATAGGTCTGGTGAAAAGAGTCAAGGGCAAACAGCCAGCGGCTGTCGGTTTCCTTCAAGAAGCGTTCCATCTGGTTGGCGGGGGTCAACGGGTGGACCATATGACAAATCGCGCCGATCTGATTGGCGGCGTAAAACAAAAAGAGGCAGGGAAAGACATTGGGCATGCAGATCGTAAGGACATCCCCCGAGCGGATACCCAAGGAACGCATGCCTCCCGCCGTCCGATGGACGGCATCGAGAAAATCCCGATAAAGGAGATCTTTTCCCATCAGTTGCAGGGCGGTGAAGTCAGGATACCGACGGGCGGTGTCGGCGAGGGTCTTGTACAGGGATTGGCGGGGTTCCATGAAAGCCTCCTACGATCTCTAAAAATGATATCCCAAAGCGTACCCGACGGCCGTCAAGATGCCGAAGAGCACCAGTTGATGAATCAAGAAAAACCAAATCGAATGCCGTCCGACAAAGGTGAACGGGCTGTTCCAACGTCCGTCCCACGAGGGCACAAGGGAGAGACGGTTTCGATAGACCAAACGGCCCAGGACCGTTCCGTACATGATGAACCCGGCGTAAGGCAAAAGACCGAAATAATCGCCTCCGTATTGTCGGAAACCCAACAACACCGGGACCACATTGCTCCAAGTCAGCTGATTGGAATAAGGCAATCCCATGCGGATGGCGGTGAAACCGACAATCAGCGATAT
>JAKLGB010000091.1 GCA_022710895.1 Bacillota bacterium | reverse complement strand
CCGTGGCGCTGCAAATCGCCGAAACGCTACGCAAATCAGGGGCGCTTACCCCGGAATTGGAGGCTCATTTATGGGAATCCAGTTTACGAAGGTAAATTATCGGTATCCCGGCTGGGGCCGGGAAACCTATGGGGCGATCGCGGATGTCACCTTGTCGATTTCCGCCAAGGACGAATTCATCGCCCTCGTCGGACACACCGGTTCAGGGAAATCGACACTGGCTCAACACATGAACGCCTTGATGTTCCCCACCTCCGGAACGGTCGAAATCTTCGGCATTCCGGTCACCGCCAAGCGAAACAAAAAAACCGACTACAATTCTTTGCGCAAACGGGTCGGGCTGGTTTTCCAGTTTCCGGAATATCAATTGTTCGAGGAAACCGTTGAAAAAGACATCATGTTCGGTCCGCGGAATTTCCGAATCACCGAAGAAGATGCGCGGGAAATGGCCAAAAATGCGCTAAAAATGGTTGGCCTCTCGGAAAACTACCTGCGTAGGAATCCCTTCAATCTTTCCGGCGGAGAAAAGAAACGAGTTTCCATCGCCGGGATTTTGGCGATGAATCCCGACGTTTTGGTGTTGGACGAACCAACCTCCGGTTTAGATCCGCGCGGGAAACACACTTTGATGGAATTGTTCCGTTCGATCCGGGAAGAAACCGGGAAAACGATTATTTTCATCACCCACGACATGGATTTGGTCTATCGGTATGCAGACCGTGTTTTGGTATTGGAAGCGGGAAGTTTGGTTTTCGACGGCACTCCCGACAAATTGTTCCGAGATCCCGATCTGGAGCGTTGGCATTTGGATTACCCCGCCACGCTTTCCGTCCTCGATAACGTCAAGAAATCTTTGGGTTGGGATTTGGACATCTATCAGAACACCGTGGGAAAAGCCGCGGATGAATTGAAACGGGCGGTGAGACGCCCATGAAAAATGTCGTCATCGGTCAATATGTTCCCGGAAAGGGCTTTTTCTACCGCATTGATCCTCGCACGAAAATCATCGCCGTTGTGGTGTTGATGGTCGCCGTATTTCTCCTGGAAACCGTATGGCAAGTCCTTATCGGCTTTGCCATCGCTACACTGCTCGTCTTAGCCGGGAACGTTCCCCTCGGACGGATCGTCCGTGGGTTGAAACCATTGTACGTTCTCTTGCTGTTCACGTTGTTTTTTAACATTGCTTTTAATCGGACCGGCGTGGAACTCTTGTCCCATTATGGTCTTCCGACCACGATGGTCCTTTCTCCGTGGACCGTAGTCCTGATGCTTGCGGCGACGGTCGCATGGCGGTTGTTGGCCTCCTTCAAAAAGGCGAAGTTGTGGTTGTTGCTGGCGTGGGTCATCGGATTGTACTTCATCATGGCCAAAATTTCTTTCGGACCCGTTTGGTCCACTTGGACTCTGGGCATTTATGATCAGGGTCTCGTGACCTCCGCTTTCGTCTTGATCCGGTTGTTGATCATCATAGCGCTTTCTACGGTCCTGACCTTGACAACGAAACCGACCGATCTCACGCAAGGCATCGAAAGTTTGATGCGACCGTTGAAAATCATCGGCATCCGTTCGGAAGAATTTGCTTTGATCATTTCAATTTCCTTACGGTACATCCCCACCATTTTGGACGAAGCCAATAAAATCATGGCGGCTCAGGCGAGCCGCGGCGCGGATTTCGCCCAAGGAAAACTCAAAGACAAAGTGGTTCAGGTCATTTCCCTGCTGGTCCCGATGTTCATTATCGCTTTCAAAAGGAGCGAGGATCTCGCGGACGCGATGGAATCAAGAAATTTTGTTCCCGGAAAACCGCGAACCCGAATTCACGAATTGCGTTTCAATTATCGCGATCTTTTGACCGGGTTCGTCACGGCGGCCTGTTTGACCGCTTCCATCTTGGTGAGGGTCTTATGACCTTTGCCGAAGCGCTGTCGCGGTTTCAAACCGGAAATCCGGACGGGATTCTCCATCCCGAGGCCGGTTTGCGACTGCCCGATAAAGTTTTGATTCGCGGAGAAACCGCAGTCGCCGAGTATTTCCGCGGCCATCCCGAACTGTTTTCCGGATTGGTCCCCATCAGTCCCGATTCCGAGGTCACCGTCACGTTCAAAAACAATGGCGGGGCCTTGATCAAGATTTTTGCCTACGAAGGCAAAATCGGGAAAATCGTGGAGTTTCGTCCCGATGACATCCGGCAACGCTTGAAACTGACCATCGAGTACGACGGAACCGATTTTTCCGGATTCCAAATTCAACCCGAAGGCCGGACCGTTCAGGACGAATTGCAGAAAGCGGTGTCCTTGATCAACGGTGCCCCGACGGCAGTCACCGGGGCTTCGCGCACGGATGCGGGAGTCCACGCGCTGGGACAAGTGGTTCATTTTGACACGAAGCATCTGTTTACCGAAGACAAGTGGGTTCAAATCCTCCGACACGCTTTGCCCCCCGACATCGGCGTCGTATCGTTGGAATACACCCATCCGCTCTTCCATGCCCGATATGACGTAGAGTGGAAGGAATACCGATACATTCTCCATTTCGGATCGCCATCGGCGTTTCTTCGAAATCGCGAATGGACCGTCGATCCTTCGCTGAATCGTTCGCGGCTGGCTCAGGAAATGCAAAAAATCGTCGGAACCCACGATTTTTCGGCCTTTTGCAAAGGCGCGAATCCCGATGGAGTCCGGACGATCTTTCAAGCGGAAACGGCTGATTTTGGGGATCGCCTGCATCTGCGTTTTGTCGGCGACGGCTTTTTGCACAATATGATCCGCCTCTTGGTGGGATCGATGGTGGAAATTGCTTCGGGAAGAAGTGAACTCGATATCACCGCTCTGTTAAGCGACCGTTCCCGTCGTCACACCCGCTTCCTCGCTCCCGCAGGGGGCTTGTATCTCGTATCGGTCCATTATTGAAAAGTCCGCCAACCTGAAGTTGACGGACTTTATTTCATTCGATTTCCTGCGGTTCGGAAGGATGTTTTTTCAAATTGTGTTTCATTACCCATTTGCGGATCAACGCCACCATCACGAGGATGAGGATGTTGATGGCGACGATTGCCGCTCCGCTCGGAAGATGCAGGGAATAAGACGCCCAAAGGCCGAAGAAAACGGATAGTTCGGAAAAAACGATGGCGATCCCGGTAGTGGATCGATAACTCCATCCGACCTTCATCGCCGCCGCGACGGGGATGATCATCATGGATGAAATCAGCAAAACCCCTGCGGACTCCAGGAGGACGGAGACGACGATTGAAAGCATGACGATAAAGATCAATTGGAACAACCCACGGTTGACACCCATGAATTTGGCGTTGTTTTCATCGAAGCTGACGGCGATGATTTGCCTGCCGAACAGTGTGAACAACAATCCGACGATGCCAAGTGTGATCGCGATCAGGATGACATAATACCAAGAAACCGTCAGAATCGACCCGAACATATAATTGTACAAAGCACCTGTCTTTCCGGAGATGGAAAGGAAGATGGCGCTCAGGGCCGTTCCGAGACTGATGACGATGGGCATGGATATTTCCTTGTAACTCTTATAATAACGGCGGAACAATTCGATGAGCAACCCGCCGATGACGGAAAAGACAATGCCGAGATATTGAGGATTTTCCGAAAAGATGACCGCCAGCGTGCGGGGAAGGGTTACGGAAAGGAACAGAGACACCGAAATCCCCACCAAGGAGAAGTGACCCAGGGTATCGGCGATGAACGACAATCGGCGGACGACCACGATCGAACCGATGATCGGGGCCAACACCCCAAGCATCAATCCCGACAGCAATGCCCGCAGCATGAAGTCTTCGCGGAACAGATCGATGATGAACGAACCGAATAGACCTGTCATTTTCTGCCCGCCTCCTCTGCAAATTGCTTTCTGGTGCGGTACGAATACGACAAATCGGTGTTCAGTTGCAGGATGTGGCTCCAATTGTAAGCGTCCAAAAATTCATCATGGGTGATCAGAATCACCGTCGTGCCTTCCGAGTTGAGTTCATTGACGGTCTGATAGAAGTATTCGACGTTCTTTTTGTCGATATTGGCGGTGGGTTCGTCCAAAATGAGGATTTTGGGATGATTCAGCATCGATTTTACAATGAAAACCC
>JAKLGB010000090.1 GCA_022710895.1 Bacillota bacterium | reverse complement strand
ACCGATCTTTTCCAGAATTTTCATCTTCGTGATTTTACCATAGGCCACTTCCGCCTTCAAGGCTTCCAATCCCGAATGATACCAAGACAAAATCGCCTTCAGCATCCCATGTTGTTTGGAAAGCGAGGTGTAGGTATCGACTTCATGGAAAGCGATCTGATGCAGATAGTCTTCACGGATCGCCCGCGCGACATCCAGCGTCAGACGGTCCCGGAATTCGAGGGAATCGACGCCGACGAGGCGGACGATTTCTTCGAGTTTGGCTTCTTCTTGGAGAAGATCCATCGCCTCATGAACCTGCTTGGACCAATCGCCTTCGACTTCCGTGTCGAACCATTCGTCCATCGTATCGCCATAGAGAGAATAACTCTTCAGCCAGTCGATGGCGGGAAAATGACGGCGATAGGCGAGCGTGGCCGACAAGCCCCAGAAGACCTTGACGATCCGCAGGGTGGCTTGCGAAACCGGTTCGGAGGTGTCGCCGCCGGGAGGGGAGACCGCTCCGATCGCGGTGACCGCGCCGAAGCGTCCTTCGCTGCCGATGCATTTGACGAATCCGGCGCGTTCATAGAATTCCGCGATCCGGCTGGAAAGATAGGCGGGGTAGCCTTCTTCGCCCGGCATTTCTTCCAAGCGTGAGGACATTTCGCGCAGAGCTTCCGCCCACCGGGAGGTGGAGTCGGCCATGATCGCGACGCGATATCCCATGTCACGGTAGTATTCGGCGATCGTGATGCCGGTGTAGATCGAGGCTTCGCGAGCCGCAACCGGCATATTGGAGGTGTTGGCGATCAAAACCGTTCGCTTCATCAGCGCCTGCCCGGTCTTGGGATCTTTCAGTTCGGGGAATTCCATCAGAACGTCGGTCATTTCGTTTCCACGTTCGCCGCAGCCGACATAAACGATGATGTCCGCATCGGCCCATTTGGCCAATTGGTGCTGAACGACCGTCTTTCCGGATCCGAACGGGCCGGGAATCGCGGCGATCCCGCCGATCGCAATCGGAAAAAGCGTGTCAATGACGCGCTGTCCGGTGACCATCGGTTGCGTGGGAGCCAGTTTGGTCGCAAACGGACGACGTTTGCGAACCGGCCATTTTTGCAGCATCGGGATTTCGATGATTCCGCCTTCGGCCGTCTTCAAACGGGCGATCGGCTGGACGATCGTGGCTTCGCCGGCGAAAATCCATTCCAAGGTTCCCTGAACATTCGGGGGCACCATCACTTGATGCGTGACAACGGTCGTTTCCGCCACCGTGCCCAAAACGTCGCCGCCCTTAAGACGGGCGCCGATCTTGGAAACCGGAACGAAAGGCCATAGGCGCTCGCGGTCCAGTTTCGGGACATCGATTCCCAAGGGGATGCGGTCTCCCGAGGCTTGATAAATGACGTTCAACGGGCGTTGAATGCCATCGAAAATGCCTTCGATGAGGCCGGGGGCGAGTTCGACGGACAGCGGTTCGTCGGTGAAATAGACCGGTTCTCCCGGGCCGATGCCCGCGGTCTCTTCGTAGACCTGGATGGAGGCCATGTCGCCGCGGAGTTCGATGACTTCGCCGATCAACCGCTTTTCGCTGACGCGGACGACGTCGTACATCTTGACGTCTTTCATGTTGCTGGCGACGATCAGCGGTCCGGAGACTTTCGTGATCGTGCCGGTTTTCAGAAGATTTTCGTTATTCATCGGTGGCTCGCTTTCTAAAAAATATCGATGCCGATCGCGCTTTCGACATTGTCGGCGATCCGCTTCAATCCGATTCCCATCGAGGTCTTTCCGGTCGGGATCGGAAGGAGGATCGGGAATGCGGAGAATTGATATTTTTCGATGATGTCGGGGATTCGGACAAACAGTTCTTCGGAAACGTAAATGATTTTGCATCCACCCAGCGAAAGACGGGAAAAGACGGATTCCGCTTCCGCGAGGTCTTTGAGCACGAAGGCTTGGATGCCCACGGCGTTGAACAATAGGATTTCTTCCCCCATCCCGACGATGGCGGTTTCAATGGCTCGATCCATGGGTCCTCCTTCTCTCATTCGAGAAGCTTCGCCATTCCGGCGGAGCCTTCGGCGTATAACAGGCGGAGGTTTTTGGCTTCCGCCGTTTTTTTCAGATAGTAGTAAACGATCGGTCCGATCCCAAAGGGATCGTGCCGATATTCTCCCGAGAGTTCGAGGAGCAGTTGGTCCAAAGCCCCTTCGAGCCCGTCCAGATCACGGGTTTCCCCGTACCGTTTCAAAGCCCGAGTGATCTTTTCACCGTACACGTCTTGGAAAACGCGGGCGAAGAGATCCCATCCCGGTTGGTTCCACGCATCCGCAAGCATTTCTACGGGCAGGCTGCCGCCCGGAAGGATCATCTCCGCAAGCGTCGTCCACTCCCAATGCAATCCGCGGGCGCGGACGAGGGTGACGATGTTGTGGAGATCGGCATATTGCCGATAATAAACTTTCAAAGCCGCCCAGGGAAGGCCTTTGAGCGAACGGAGGACGAAGCGGAACACCGCGGAATCGATTCCGGCAGACAACGTCTTGGCGGAACCGGGGGCGGTCGCTAAGTTCCTTACCTCTTCCCATAAAGGCAAAATCCAGGCAGGAATCACGGTCGGGTCTTCGGTTTCGACGGCTTGGACCCAAAGTTCCGCAGGCAAAGCCCCGAGGGTCGAGAGACGTTCGGGCCGGGCGATGCCGAACTGCTTTTCTTTCCACAGGATTTTGAGATTGATCGCATCGTTGGGAAGGAAAAAGAGGGCGGTTGCCCGGGGATCGGGGGTGATTTCGTCGATGAGGCGCTTCAGTTCGGTCAGTTCCGAACGGATGAGGGATTCCAAATCCGTTTCTTGGGAACCGTATCCGAATGACGAAAGAACGGCGGGAAATTCGTTACGGTCGATTTTGGCCAGTTTGGCGTACTTGGCACGATCGAGCAGACCGGATTCGATCGCCTTGACAACGCCGTTGGCGAACGGGAAATCCATGGTCAATCCCGCGGGGCGAACAATATCGCCGCGAGTTCGGATTCATGACGTTCTTTCAAGCCCGCCAAGAGCGCCCGATGCGAATGATCGATGTCGAAGTCGGCTCCCTCAACGAGGAATCCCCCTTCGATCGGCGCAACCTCGGCCGAAAGGATCAAACCGGGTTTCCCCGACAATTCCCGATCGAGTTTCGCCAACCGGGTTCCGCGAGACGTCGCTTCTCCCGCCGAAAAGAGGGCCAGGAACCGGGGACGGTCGAGGGCGGAGGCGATGATCGTCTCCCCGCCCCGCAGATCGTCGGCGGAAAGCGTCCGCACGACGAAAGCCGCCCACTCGGCATCCGAGAGGGCTTGGAGGTTTTTGGCGGCGGCGATTTGAACCTCGTCGATCAGCGACTTCTTCAAAGCCAAAAGGACTTGGCGTTCGGCTTGTTCGAACTCGGTGGTCCGGGTCTTTCGCAAAGAAGCGTTTTTTTCGTCGGTTTTCGCCAAAAGTTCCGCGTTGCGGGCTTCGGCGGCGGCGACGGCGGCGGCCATGGCGGCTTGCGCCTTGGCGTCGCCGGCCTTCAGGATTTCTTTGGCATCGGCGATCGCTTTTTGTTCGATTTTTTGATAAATGGTTTGGGCCATGAGGAATCACTCATTTCTGTCCGACATCAGTCGGTGGTCAAAGATGGATGGTTGAAAATCAGCCGATCTTGATCGAGGTGACCATCAGGATGCTGGCAAGCAAGGCGAGAATGGCGTAGGTTTCGACGAGAGCGGTCATCGTGATCCCTTTACCGACCGAGTCGGGCTGTTTGGCGACCATCATGATCGAAGCGGCAGACATCTTGGCTTGGAAATAAGCGGAGATCGGCAGGACGATGGCCCCGGGCAAACAAGCACCGAGGAATTGCAGCCCTTGCTGGGCGGTGACGGTTCCGGCAGTTCCGCCGAGCAAACCGGTTTGGATCAAAACAAGGATGGCAATGACGAACCCATAGATGCCCTGGGTTCCGGGAAGGGCTTGCAGGATGAGCATTTTCCCGAAGAGCTCGGGTTTTTCGCTGGTGACGCCGGCAGCCGCTTTACCGGCCAATTGGACGCCCATGGCGGATCCGAGGCCTCCGAGGGTGGCGACGAGCGCGGCGCCGAGGACCGCGTAGAACAGTCCCAACGTTTCGACTTCAATGGCTAAGAACATGATGATTTCCTCCTAAAGGTCTTTCTATCGTTATTTTTTATATGGTTTCGTTGACGGGGTCAACGTGATTCCATTGATTTTCCAACGGACGGAAGGCA
>JAKLGB010000009.1:23899-31131 GCA_022710895.1 Bacillota bacterium | reverse complement strand
ATCCCAAAGTCGATCCCGTCGGGGCTTGCTTGGGCAAAAACGGGGCTCGCATCAAGGAAGTCGTCCACCAGTTGGACGGCGAAAATGTCGAAGTGTACAAATGGAGCGAGGTCCCCGAGGAATTGATCGCCAACTCCATTCTTCCGGCCAAGGCTCAGAAAGTCATCGTTAACCCCAAAGATCATTCCGCCATCGCCATCGTCCCCGATGGCATGTTGTCGCTCGCCATCGGCAAAAAGGGTCAAAACGCCCGTTTAGCCGTCCAGTCCAGCGGTTGGAAGATCGATATCAAATCCGCGGCCGACGCGATGATTCAAGGCATCGAATACTGATCGATCGATCAAGGAGGGAATCGGATGAAAGTCAAAAAGATTCCACTGCGGAAATGCGTCGTGACCAACGAACATTTCGAAAAGAAACAACTTTTGCGTGTGGTGAAAAGCCCGGAAGGACTCGTAACGGTCGATTTGACGGGAAAAGCCAACGGCCGCGGCGCCTACCTGTCTAAATCGGCTGCGGTGATCCGCGAAGCCAAGAAAACCAAAGTGCTGGAACGCCATTTGGAAACCAAAATTCCCGATGAAGTTTACGAAGCGCTCTTGAAGTTGGCTGCCGATGAATAATTCCAAGGTGTTGTCGACTTTGGGATTGGCTCACCGCGCCTCTCTGGTTATTTCCGGAGAAGATTTGGTGCTAGAAGCCATTCGGTCCGGACGGGCCAAGGTCGTATTTCTGGCTTCCGACGCCGGGGCATCCACATCCAAACGCATCCACGACAAGACCACCTTTTATCAAGTCCCATTGCTTTCCCTGTTTCCCGGGGAAGCTTTGTCCCACGCCGTCGGAAAGGCCAACCGCAAAGTGATGTGCATCAATGACCCGAAGATGGCAAAATTGTTGCTTCAAACCGCAAATGAAGAGAAAGAGGTGAAATGATGGCTCCTCAAAACAAAAGGCCTAATTTCAAGAAAAAAAACCAGAGTTCCAACAACTCAGGAAAACGTAAACCCTTTGTCGAACAACGTCGTCCCAACGCACCCGTGCGGGTGGAACCGATCGACAAAACCGTGATCTTCAAAGATGGCATGACCGTCCTTGACCTGGCGGAAGCCATGCACCGTCCGATCGCGGAAATCATCAAAAAACTGATGTTCATGAAAATCCTCGCTTCGCAGACCCAAACGGTCGAGCGCGATATCGCGGAACTTTTGTGCATCGAATACGGCTTGGAACTCAAGGATGAAATCAAGACCGACATGACCAAATTCGAAGAACTGACCATCCAAGATGATCCCAAGAATTTGGTAGAGCGCGCTCCGGTCGTTACGATCATGGGCCACGTCGACCATGGAAAAACCACGCTTTTGGACACCATCCGACATTCCCGCGTCACCGCCAGCGAAGCTGGGGGAATCACCCAGCATGTCGGAGCCTATCAGGTAATCCGCAACGGAAAACCCATCACCTTCATCGACACTCCGGGCCATGCGGCTTTCACGGAAATGCGCGCCCGCGGCGCACGAATGACGGACATTGTCATCCTTGTCGTCGCTGCCGACGACGGAGTGATGCCCCAAACCAAGGAAGCCTTGGATCACGCCAAAGCCTCCGAATGCTCGATCATCGTCGCCATCAACAAAATGGACAAACCGACCGCCAATCCTGATCGTGTCAAACAGGAATTGGCCGATTTGAATCTCTTGGCCGAAGATTGGGGCGGAAGCACCCCCTTCTGTCCGATTTCCGCCCTCCGCGGAACCGGAGTCGCCGAGCTTTTGGATACGATCCAACTCGTTGCCGAAATGATGGAACTCAAGGCCAATCCCAATCGGATGGCATCGGGATCGGTCATCGAGGCCAAACTGGATAAAGGCAAAGGACCGGTCGCGACCCTGTTGGTCGCCAACGGAACCCTCAAGGTCGGGGATGCCTTTGTCGTGGGAACCACCTACGGGAAGATCCGGGCCATGTCCGACGACTTGGGACGGACTTTGACCGAAGCCAAACCCTCCTCCGCCGTAGTCATTTACGGTTTGAATGATGTTCCGATGGCCGGCGATGCTTTCATGGTATTTTCCGACGAAAAACAAGTTCGCGACATCGCCTTGAAACGTTCCGAACGGCAACTTCGTGAAGAAAAGGGTGTCAACAAAACAATGACGCTCGAGGAGTTCTTCAAGAAGGCCGAAGGCAATGAAAAAGTGCTCCGTCTGATCATTAAAGCCGATACCCAAGGTTCGATCGAAGCTTTCAAGGGTGCCATTGACAAGATCAAAGTAGAAGGCACTTCCATCGACATCGTTCGTGCCGGGGTCGGGGCAATCACCGACACCGATGTTTCGCTCGCCGAAGCCAGCAAGGCGATCGTGATCGGCTTCGATGTCCGCCCGCAGGCGGTTGTCCGCGACACCGCCACCTCCAAAGGGGTCGAAATTCGGTTGTACGACATTATCTACGAAGCCTTGGACGACATCGAAAAAGCGATGAAAGGCATGCTGGAACCGGTGTTTGAGAAAAAAGCGATCGGGGAAGCCTCGGTTCGCGAGACGTTCACGATTTCCAAAGTCGGGACGATCGCCGGATGCATGGTCACGGATGGCATCATCAAACGGGATTCGCTCGTCAAAATCGTTCGCGACGGCATCATCATCCACGAAGGCAAGATGTCCTCGCTCAAACGCTTCAAGGATGATGTCCGTGAAGTCAAACAAGGATATGATTGCGGAATCATGATTGAAAGTTTTAACGATCTCAAGGTCGGAGACGTCATCGAAGCCTCGGAAATGCAGGAGGTCAAAGAGAATGCCTAAGACCGACCGTTTGGAATCGTTGGTTCAGCGGGAGCTCTCCGACATCCTCCGCACGGAAGTGAAAGATAATCTCGGTTTTATCACCGTCACGGGTGTGAAGATCACCAACGAGCTTTCCTATATGTTCATCTATTATTCCGTCCTCGGTAACAAAGAAGATCTCGAAAAAACCCAATCCGCCCTCGAACGGGCCAAAGGGTTCATCAAGAACCAGATCGCTTCCCGCGTCAAAATGTACAAAGTCCCCGAGTTGGTTTTCAAATACGACGAAACCCTGCTCAAAGGGATGAAGATCGACGAAATCCTCAAGAAGAAACCTTGAACGCGAAACCCCGGACCCTTTCCGGGGTTTTCTTTCTTTTCCTGACATTGAATCATCGGGACGGATTTGGTATAATGGTCGAAGACGGGAGGAGGTGCGGGTATGAACGCCATCATTCGCGAAAAATTGGCTACGCTCCCCGAGCAACCGGGATCCTATCAGATGCGCGATGCCTCCGGACATATCATTTATGTCGGAAAGGCGAAAAACCTGCGCAACCGCGTCAAGACCTATTTCGTGGGATCTCACGATGCCAAAACGACACGTTTGGTTCAAGACATCGCCGATTTCACGTATTTGGTCACGGCTTCGGAACTAGAAGCTTTTTTACTTGAACTCTCGCTCATCAAAGAACATTCACCGCGATATAATATCATGCTGATGGACGACAAGACGTACCCCTATATCGAAATCACTCCCGAGGAACATCCGCGCATCGCCATCACGCGAAAGTTTTCGAAGAAAAACAAACATCTGTTCGGTCCGTACCCCGATGCCACTTCGGCGCGGGAGACCGCGGATTTGCTCAATCGGATTTTTCCGTTGCGAAAATGCCATCCGTTGCAAAAGAAACTGTGCTTGTATTATCACATGGGACAATGTCTCGGCCCGTGCGTCGATCCTTCTGTAAAAACCGGATATCCCGAAATTTTGGCGAAAATCCGTCAATTTCTCGATGGGAACGATACCGAACTGGTCAACGATTTGAAACAACGAATGGCGACGTTTTCCGATAACTTGGAATTCGAAAAAGCCCAAGAAATGAAAGACCTCCTTCAGGCGGTGAAAAAAACCACCGAGAAGCAACAAGTCATTTTTCCCGATCTTAAGGATCGCGACATCTTCCATTTCGCCGCCGACGGAACCCACATGGCGATCACCACCCTTTTCATGCGCAAAGGCCGGATCGTCATGAGTGAGGCGCCAATCTTCGAGTATTTTAGCGGCGAAGAAGATACGTTCGTCCACTATGTGGCCCAATTCTACGAAAAAAATCCGTTACCTTCGGAAGTCCTCCTGCCCAAAGGTTTTGATTATTCGCTTTTGGAGTCGATCCTCGAAGGCCGGGGGTTTGTGCCTGCCCGCGGGGCAAAAGTCCAATTGGTGAAAATGGCTCAGGAAAACGCCAAAATCCAATTGGACAACCACCTTCACCAGTTTATAAATCGGTATGCCCGTACCCTGGGAGCGGTCGATACCTTGGGGACGCTTTTGGGAATCCCCGCCCCCCGAAGGATTGAAGCTTTCGACAACTCCAACACGATGGGGACCTATCCCGTATCGGCGATGGTCGTCTTCACCAACGGCGTTCCCGACAAGAAAGAGTATCGAAAGTACCAAGTCAAAACCGTCGGAAAACCCGATGATGTCGGGACGATGAAAGAAATCGTTTATCGACGCTATCAAAGAATGCTGATGAACGGGGGCCAAGACCGTCCCGATCTGATCGTCATGGACGGAGGAATCACCCAAGTCCGGGCCTGCAAGCAAATACTGCGAGAATTATTTTTGGAGATTCCCGTGATCGGTTTACGGAAGGACGACACCCACAAGACCGATGCGATCATCGGCTTGGACGAGCAGCCCATCCTTCTGGATCGCCATGCCAAATTATATGTGCTGCTGACCAAAATCCAAGATGAAGCCCATCGCTTTGCCATCACCTACCATCGGAGTCTGCAATCCAAACAGATTTACGCTTCGATCCTGGATACCATTCCCAAAATCGGAAAAACCTCCAAACAAAAGCTTTTGGAACGCTTTAAAACGCTCGAAAACATTCGCCAGGCGGCGGATGACGACCTTAAGGCATTGGGACTGACCAAAGAGGCGATCCAGAATCTGCGGATCGCCTTGACGGAATACAAATGAGGATAAAAAAACTTGGGGTTCGCTCCGGGTTATGATACAATGATTTGCGGGTGATGATATGGCCACAATGATTGCCGGCCCCCTTTACGATGTCTTTCCCGAGATTCGCGTCATCTCGGTGAAATCCCGTCGCCGGACTGAATTCTTCTATATGCCGAAAGGGATGTTCCTGACGTTCATGCAATACTTTTCCCGAGGCATCTATGTTTTTATGACCGTCTCGGAGTCGATGCGTCGATATAAAGGCGTGATGGTCCGTTCGGTGGAGAACATCGAGAAAATCCTATATCCCGATGGGCAGAACCCGCGGGTTTTCTTCGACATCAATCTGATTCAAAGCGGGATTAAGACTTTGCTGAATGCCGACCGCAACCGTTTGTTTATCGATTTCGAAATGTCGATGCCGCCCTTCCGCAATTATCAAAACTTCGTATCGGAAATCATCCAATGCGGAATGGTCCTGACCGATGCCCAAGGCACGGTCTTGGAACGAGTTTCTACTTTCATCAAACCGTTGTTGTTTCCCCTCTTAAGCGACCGCACGCAGAAATTTCTGCACATCAAACAGGCAGCGATCGATTCCGGACTCGATTATCCCGATTTTTACCGGATGCTCGACGGGTTGGTGCGGAAGTATCGTCCGATGATCTTTGTATGGGGACAGAACGACATGATCGAACTAAAAAAATCGACGGAAACCCACGATCTTCCCGATATTACCCGTCGCCTCCAAGTGATCGATCTGTTGAAACTCCACAAGAATTATTTCGCCTTGAAAAACGATTTGGGTTTGTTCAATGCCTACAGACTTTATTACACGGAAGTTCCGCTCGAAAAACAGGCCCATGACGCCTTTGAAGACGCCTCGGTGACCCACGAGGTGTTCGAAGGATTCCGAAAGGTCTGTAACGGTGAAAAAACCGTGATCTTACCCTCTGAGAAAGGGACGGAACCCACGGAAACCGTTCAAGCATAAAATAAAATCCGGAAGATCGATGGATTCCATCGCGCTTCCGGGTTTTTCATTTGGCGGCGGTATTGAGGTTATGCCGATAAACAAAGAAAAGACAAAAGAGATACTCCGTGATCATGTTCAACACCATTGTCGGAAGCAAAATGGCGAAATCATTCCATCCGATTCTTTCCAACGCCACACCCCACCAAATCGACAACGGAGTGAAGATGCAATAAAAAAGAAACACTTTGAACATCGCTTTGGGAACGTTGGCAGCGGATTTGAAGGTGAATTTGCGGTTGAT
This sequence comes from Bacillota bacterium, assembly GCA_022710895.1. GTDB lineage: Bacteria > Bacillota_I > Bacilli_A > Izemoplasmatales > Hujiaoplasmataceae > JAKLGB01. The sequence goes on along the minus strand of JAKLGB010000009.1, from coordinate 24,868 downwards.
GGTAAAATTCCACAACACGGACAGGACCAAAGCCAAAAAATAAGCGAGTCCATATTCCGAAGTGAGCCATGGCGCACCAGCGAACCAGCGATCGAGAACCCAAGAAAACAGGGTGAATGAGAGGATTTGGATGATGCCGGCCGAAATGGAAAACAGGGTGAACTTCAAGAATTGGGCAAAGGTCTGTTTCGGGGTGAGATCGGTGACGTCTTGCGGTTTTTGATGATTCGATTGATCCATGAGATGGCTCCTACAAGACCATGATGACCGGCATGATCATCGGGTTGCGACTGGTCTTGTCGGCGATATATTTTCCCAATGATCGGATGAGTTCGAGTTTCATGCCATTGATGTTGATTTTTTTTGCGGCGACGTTGAGATATCGGTCCGTCACGTCCAACGACAGCGTTTGCAGGGTTTTGACCATTTGTTCGTTGTCCTTCATAAATAGGAAACCGCGGGAGATGATAGTCGGGGTACAGATGACTTCTTTGCGATCTTGGTTGATCGTCAAGATGATGGAAAGTAATCCGTCTTCGGAGAGTTCCCGACGGTCCTTGATCACTTGAGATCCGATTTCCCCAATGGCGGCTCCATCGACGTAGACGTCGGAAGTCGGCACTTTCCCGGCATTTCGACCCGCGTCCTTCGTTAGGGCGAGAATCTCGCCGTTGTCGAGGACATAGACGTTGTTGGCGTACACTCCGCAATCCATGGCCAGTCCGGCGTGGGTTTTGAGCATCCGATATTCTCCATGGATTGGCAGGAAGAATTTCGGTTTCATCAGTTTTAGCATCAGTTTCAATTCGTACTGGCCGCCGTGTCCCGAAGCATGGACGTCGGCGAAAGGCGATTGAGAGATGACCTGAGCTCCGTTCTTATAAAGAAGGTTGATCGTTTTGTTGACAGACTCTTGGTTTCCGGGGATGGGAGAAGAAGACAAGATGACGGTGTCCCCGGGAATCAAGG
>JAKLGB010000009.1:0-23762 GCA_022710895.1 Bacillota bacterium | reverse complement strand
GCATGGATGTAACCCAGTGCCAGCCCGACTTCGATCGTTTTCTCCATGCTTCTGCCAAAGACGGCGACTTTGCGGTCGGTTTCGACGGAAGCTTCGACGATTTGCTGGATCCGGTGGACGTTGGAAGCGAACGTGGCGATGATGACGCGTCCGGCGATCGAATGAAACAGGTCGCGAATCGTCGAAGAAACTTCGCGTTCGGAAAGAGTGAAGTCCTCCAATTCGGCATTGGTCGAATCCGACAATAAACAGAGAACACCGTTGTCGCCGATACGGGCCATTTTGGCCAGATTGGCATCGGTCCCTGTCGGGGTGAAATCAAATTTAAAGTCCCCCGTATGGACGATGGTTCCCTGGGGGGTTCGAACGGCGATTCCGAACGAATCGGGGATGGAGTGGTTGGTTCGGAAGAATCCGACTTCGAAATAATTGAATCGGATGACGTCGTCTTCTTTGTATTCATGGAAGTTCCCCCTGACACCGGGAAACTCCTCCAGTTTGTTTTTGATGATGCCCAAGGCGAGGCCGTTGGCGTAAATCACGGGGATCTTCACTTGCTTGAGTAAAAACGGGATTCCACCGATGTGATCCTCGTGACCGTGCGTGATAAACAAGGCTTTGATTTTTTCCTGGTTTTCAATCAGGTAGGTGTAGTCGGGAATCACGTAGTCGATGCCCATCAGGTTTTCGTCCGGGAAGATGAGGCCCGAATCGATGATGATGATTTCGTTGGCGTATTCCAAACAATACATGTTTTTACCGATTTCCCCGAGTCCGCCTAAAGCAAAAATACCCACCTCGTTGGGTTTGAGAAGTTCATTTTGCATATCTGGATTTCCTTTCTCTGAATACAAAACAAGAAACGTGTTCCGTTCTTCTTCCCCATTATACTCAATTCGGTGAGAATATGCAAACGTGTTGTAGTAAATCGCTCGATGAGAACGTTTTTATTCTCTGTCGCGCTTGCCCAACCACATCCGCTGAGGCTTTTCTTCGCATCGGTTCTGTGATATAATGACAATCAAAGAGGAGGTGATGTTCATGATCGCTCGCGTGCTCGTCGATGTTCCCGCCAAAGCCGTAAATCGCTTGTTTGATTATGTCGTCCCCCCTGTCTTAGCCGGTTCGTTGGAAGTCGGCATGCGCGTCATCGTTCCTTTCGGAAACCGCGAACTGATGGGCTATGCCTTGGAGTTGGGGGAAGAGTCCGATTCCGGACGGGAACTGAAACCGATTTCGACGATCTTGGATATCGAATCCTACCTCACTCCCGAGTTGATCGAACTGGCCAAAAAGATTTCGATCGACACCGCGACGATTCTGATTCGGGTGCTGGAGACGATGTTGCCATCGGCTCTCAAGGCGGTGTACACCGTCAAACTACGCCTTCTTGATCCGACCGGACTGTCTGCACCGCTCCGGGCTCTGTTCCGCGAAGGCGAGGAAATCACCTTTTCGGATTCTCGGAACGAATTGATTCCCGATTTGAAAAAGGCCATCCGCAACAATCAGATCCGGCAACTCTATGACATCAAGTCTCGGAATCGCCCGCAAACCGAACGGGCAGTGATCTTGACCGATTCGGGATATCTTCCCAAAACCGAAAAACACCAGTCCGTCATCGCTTTTTTGAAAACCCGCGACGGATTTTCCGCCCCTGTTTTGGAAACTTTACAACAGTGCGGGGTGACCGAATCCGTTCTCAAAACGTTGGAAAAACGATCGGTTCTTCGGATTTTCGACCAAGAAAAATACCGTCCGGCGTTTTTGTCGCGAGTCGAAGAAGACAAACGCGTGGTCTTCAATCCCGAACAACAAGCGGTCTTTGCAGAGATCCTTCGGCACTTGGATCAACCCGAAACGTTCCTGCTTCATGGAGTCACGGGGTCGGGAAAGACGGAAATCTATCTCGCCGCGATCGAACAAGTCGTCCAACGGGGAAAACAGGTCATTTTCCTCGTCCCCGAAATTTCCTTGACTCCGATGATGGTTCGTCGGTTCCAAGCTCGGTTTCAAAATCGCGTGGCCATTCTTCATTCCGGGCTTTCCGTGGGTGAAAAATATGACGAATGGCGCCGTATCATCCGTGGCGAAGTGGAGATCGTCATCGGTGCCAGAAGCGCTTGTTTTGCTCCATTTTCGCGTTTGGGCATGATCGTTGTCGATGAATGTCACGAGTCGACCTACAAACAGGAAGATATGCCCAAATACTATGCGGTCGACGTTGCGATCCATCGTTGCCGACATTTCGGTATCCCGCTGTTAATGGGATCGGCCACACCCAACATCGAGACCTATGCCCGCTACAAACGCGGGTATATTCGCCTGTTGGAACTTTCCCACCGAGCCAACCAATCATCGATGCCCGAAGTCGAAGTCGTCGACATGAAGCAGGAGTTCAAGACAGGCAACTTAGCCTCGATCTCCGCCAAACTGAAAGAAGCGATCGAAACCTGTCTGGCTCGTAAAGAACAATCGATCTTGTTGCTGAACCGCCGAGGTTACTCGCCGTTTGTGATTTGTCGTGACTGCGGGAACGTCATCCGTTGTCCGAATTGTGATATTTCTTTGGCTTACCATGAAGTCGATCATTCCCTGAAATGCCATTATTGCGGGCATAAAGAAGACATAAAAAAAGCCTGCCCGAAGTGCGGATCGGCGAATCTTCGATTTATGGGGACAGGAACGCAAAAGATCGAAACAGAAATCGAAGCGATGTTTCCTTCGGCCAAAATCATCCGAATGGATAATGATTCGACCCGGACAAAAAATGCCCACGAAAAACTTCTAGATGCATTTCAAGAGGAAGGTGACATCCTTTTGGGAACGCAAATGATTGCCAAGGGATTGGACTTTCCTCGGGTAACTTTGGTGGGAATCCTGCAAGCCGACGGACATTTGTTCAATGCCGATTTCCGGTCTCCGGAAAAAACCTTTCAACTGATCACTCAAGTGTCGGGACGCGCCGGAAGAGGATCGCTTCCGGGAAAGGTCATTGTTCAGGCGTTTAACCCAAGTCATTATGCGATCCGTTTTGCCGTTGAAAATGATTACCAAGGATTTTATCAGTATGAAATGGGCATCCGGAAATCCGCTAAATATATCCCGTTCTATTTCTTGACCGAAATCCGATTGTCAGGACCCAATGTTCGCGACGTATTTCTTCGCGGTCGCGAAATAGCCGCAACGCTGCGCCGGGGTCTTTCGGAAGAAGCCATTGTCCTGGGTCCGGTTTTGCCTCCGGTATCGCGGATCAATAACCGTTATTCCTGCCAGTTGTTGGTCAAGTATCGCAAAGAAGACCGTCTTGACGATCTGTTGTTCGAATTGGTCGACAAGTACCAAGACGAAGACATCTATGTAAACATCGACAAAAGCCCGATGTAGGGAGTGATCCGCATGAAAATCGTGTTTATGGGGACGATGGATTTCGCCGTTCCGATCCTGAAAGCATTGGAAAGCGAGCATGACATCGTTTTGGTGGTGACCCAACCGGATCGCCCCGCCGGACGAAAGCGGGAGCCCAAAGCCTCTCCGGTCAAAGAATTCGCGCTTTCGGAGTCGATGAAGTTGTTCCAACCGGAAAAAATCAAAACGGATTATCTTCCGGTTCTCGATGCCGCGCCCGACCTGATCGTCGTCGCGGCGTTTGGTCAAATGATTCCCAATGTGCTCTTGAATTATCCGAAATACCGCTGCATCAATGTCCATGCTTCCCTGCTTCCGAAGTACCGCGGGGGAGCCCCGATGCACCGTGCCATCGTCGCGGGTGACAAAGTAACGGGTGTCACCGTTATGTATATGGCCGAAAAAATGGATGCGGGGCCGATTTTGTCGCAAGCGGAAATTCCGATCGAGGATAACGACAACGTGGGAACGATCGAAGCCAAACTCGGCCAATTGGGGGCGCGTTTGCTTCTTGATACGCTCCCCAACGTCATCGACGGCACCGTGGTTCCCATCCCCCAGACGGAGTCGGAAGTCACCTTTGCCCGTAACTTGAAACATGAGGAAGAATTCTTGGACTTTTCAAAGACCATGAAACAAATTTTCGATCATGTCCGAGGGTTTTACCCTTGGCCCGTAGCGAGCGCGCGAGTCGACGGGATCATTCTCAAAATCCATGAAGTGGCCATGCGTCCCGACCATGGTGCGTTCGCCGATCGTGCCAACGGCGAAGTCGTCTCGGTGACCAAAAGGGATGTTTGCGTGAAAGTGGCAGACGGCCTAATTGCCCTCAAGACCATCCAGCCGGAAGGAAAAAAACCCATGGACATTCAATCCTACATGAACGGAGCCGGAAAGACCCTTCTCTCGGTGGGCAAAATCTTGAAATAGCGTGATTTTCCCCGGTTTTTTTGTTATAATAAAATATTAAGGCGGAAAGCCATTGAGTCATGTGAAAAGAGGTCATTTCGGTGAATCGAGCAAAGAACCTGTATTCGCGGGATGAAATGTATTTGATGAATGTCCAGAAACTGGAAGAACGGGGCGTCAAGCTCTCGCAGATCGCGGAGATCGCCTTTCGTCAGCAATCGAAATGGAAACCGGACATCGGTTATCAGGAATGTCTGGAATCGGTTGAAAAGATTTTGTCATTGCGCGATGTCTTCCATCTTCTCCAACTGGGGGCGGAAATCGATCGTTTGACGGAAGAGAAGGCCTTTCGCGGGCCGATTCAATCCATCCTTTCCACCGATTTTGGTTTGTTCGGAATCGATGAATTGTTTGGTTTGGAACTTGCCGGTCTTTATGGAACCATCGGCCGAACCAATTTTGGCGATATCGACGTCAATAAACCGGGAGTCGTTTCGGTGTTGAACGACGTCGGAAAACATGACGGAAAAAGCTGCCACACTTTCCTGGACGACATCGTCGGGGCGATTGCCGCGGCGGCTTCCACTCGCGTGGCCCAAGTCGAAAACGAATTGGAAGCCCGAAAAGATCCCAGCATCGTCGAACAACCTAAGTTGTTCTAAGACTTTCTGAGGAAAAAAATCACCGAGAAAGGAGGGGGACCGGATGGACAATCGCGAAAAAACATTGGACGAGTTCTTCCGCAAGAACGATAGTTCGCAAAAGCATAAATTTTCCAAACCCGCAAAAAGCGAAGAAACGCCGAAAATCGATGCCTATTTCGCTACCGTCGCTTCCGAAAAGGCCCCCAAAAAACGTTCCTTTGTCGAAAAATTGGTTGATTTTTTCCGAAGCGCGTCATTCAAAAACAAATTCGACGAAAAAAAAGTGGCGGTCAACCGTCAACAGACCGCCGTCGAAGGAAAAAACCGCTTTTCGCTTTTTTGGCTGAGAATCAAGGATTTTTTTGTTTCTCGCTTCAGTTTTGAAGCCGGAATCGACATTTTGGACGAAACCGCGGTTCTCTTTCGCAAAAACCAGGTGATTCGCAATATTACCTGGATCACCAACATCGTTTTCTTCCTGTTTATGTTGATCGGATCCGAATCCGGGGATGAAATGCGCACCAATATCATCCTTGCCATTTCGGTGTCGTTGATCATGTTTTTGTTCAGCACCTTGGTGCGGAAGACGATTTCCGAAGAACCAAAAACAATGCAGAAGCAGCAGTTGGCCGAGTACATTTCGGCCATTTACATCCTGTTGATGGCCATATCCGTCTACATCAAACTGGCGGTCATGCTGAAACCGGATTCCGGAGATGGTTTTTTCTCGATCACCCAAGCAGGATACGCACTGATCTATTTCGCCTTGGTCGTCATCACGTTATATCAGGACTCTAAACTTCTGGGACTGGTTTTCAAGGTCACGGTGATCCTCGTGACCATCCTTCACGTGACTGTTCTTTATCCGGTCTATGCTTACGCGGATACCTTCGTCGGCATGTGGAATTATCTCAACGGTCCCATTATGATCGACATTGTCCTGCGAACCCTCGTCTTGGTCATTTTCATGGTGGCGCTGTATTCCACCGCAAAAATCACCGAAGACATGAACAACAAACGAAAAACCGAATTGGTGAAGCGTCGCGGAATGGAGAAGGATTTCAAATCCGTCGTCTCTGATGTTTTTGACGTCATCGGCGTTTACAAACGCCGGGGCGTGGAGGACGAAGAAAAACTGGCCGCTTCCTCGGCACGACGGGTGGCCGAACTCGCTTCCCGATTGGGAAACTACTTGGGATATTCGCCCAAACTGTGTAAAGAAATCTATGATTTTTCCACGATTCACGTGGCGCGAAAAGAAATGCTCTCCTTGGCTGATTATGACGATAAGACCGTCCTTGACGAAGAGGATTTTCTTAAAATCCGCGAACGGACGATGATTGGATCCGTGATCATCAAACGCCTTCAACTCGAACAGAAAGGCGAAGACATCGTCCGGGCTCATTTTGAAAAAACCGCCGGTCAAGACTTCATCAAAGAGATGAACGGAATCCAAAACAATCGGGAATCCCAAGTCATCCTGTTGGCGGAAATTTACGAAATCCTGCGTCAGGATCGCAATTATAAACGGGGTTTGAAGCACACCCGTGCCATTGACCTGCTCCAATTGGAATTTTATCCCTATTTCGACCCTCAGATTTTGGATCGTTTCGTCAAATATACCGACGATTTCGAAGCCCTCTATTTCAAACTTGCCCAACAATAAGGAGCGATAGTATGTACCAATTTTTCACCAGTGAGTCCGTGACCGAGGGACATCCTGATAAAATCTGCGACCAAATCAGCGACGCCATCTTGGACGCCATTTTGACCGACGACCCCGACGCTCGGGTGGCCTGCGAAACCTTAGCGAGCACCGGATTGGTTCTCGTGGCCGGGGAAATCACCACGAAAACGTACGTTGATATTCAGAAAATCGTCCGAAAAACGGTTGCCGACATCGGATACGATCGCGGAAAATACGGTTTTGACGCCGAGAACCTCTCGGTATTGGTCTCCATCAACAGCCAATCCCCCGACATCGCCATGGGTGTCGATGAGACCAAGGAACATGAACAGGGTGCCGGCGATCAAGGCATGATGTTCGGCTACGCCACCAATGAGACTCCGCAGTACATGCCCATAACGATCGTATTGGCGCACAAACTCGCCAAACGGCTGTCGACGGTTCGCAAAAACAAAACTCTCAAGTATTTGCGTCCGGATGGCAAGACCCAGGTGACCTGTCAATTCGACGAAGCCGGAAAATTGGTCCGCGTCGACAAAATCCTTGTTTCCTGTCAGCACGCTCCGGAAATCACCCATGAGCAAATCTATGCGGATATCGTCAAAAACGTGATTCTTCCGACGATCCCCAAAGAGTGGATCGACGATCAAACGGAAATTCTGGTCAATCCGACCGGACGGTTCGTCATCGGGGGACCCTCCGGAGATACCGGCCTCACCGGTCGTAAAATCATCGTCGACACGTATGGAGGCATGGCTCATCACGGCGGCGGGGCTTTTTCCGGGAAAGATCCCTCCAAAGTCGACCGCAGCGCCGCTTATGCCTGTCGTTATGTGGCTAAAAACATGGTCGCCGCCGGTTTGGCTGACCGGCTGGAAGTCCAGATTTCGTATGCCATCGGCGTGGCCAAACCGACATCGATCGGCGTGGATACTTTCGGAACCGGAAAACTTCCGGAATCGGTGCTCGTGGACATCATCCGCCGTCACTTCGATCTTCGCCCGCGGGCGATCATCGAATCGCTTGGCCTGAAACGTCCGATTTTCCAACAGACCGCGGCTTATGGTCATTTCGGTCGGAACGATCTCGATTTGCCTTGGGAGCGGCTCGACAAAGTGACCGAACTCCAAGCGTATCTTCAAAAATAGTCCAAGGGAGAAAGGAAGGTGGATACTATGTGGTTGGTCATTCGATGGGACATTTTTATTGAGATCACCGGGATTGCGGTGTTGCTTTTGACCGCATTGGCGGTGGCCTCGATCTTGATCGTGCGGAGTTTACGCAAAACATATAAAGATGTCTACCGATATCAATCTAAATTCGATATCGAACTGCGAAAAACCGCCAACCTGCTTTCCAAGGTGGTTTCCGGGGACGGATTTGCCAAATATCTCAACGCCGTCATCAAGGAGATGCCGTTTGAAGATAAAAAAATCCTGTTGGATTTGATTGACGAAACCTTTCCGGGCATCGACGCCCAGAATCCCGATAACAAATACGTTGTGGAAACCTACGAAAACCTTCAGGAAATTCGCCGGACCCTGGATAGCAAAGTCCTCTCCTTCAATCATTCCCTTTCGCTTTTTCCCTTCAATATTTATGCAAAAATCCTCAAAATGAAAAAAATGCATCATTACACCCATCAATGAACCCGACGCGGACCTCGTAGAAACACGATGTCCGCTTTCTTTTCGGCTTATCCGCCTTCGTATGATTCGAAAGTGAACAATCACAAGGAAATCTCAGGCAATTTTGTTTGGACTGGGGTCGAAAGAATGATATAATGATAAAACAAGGTGATGTCTCATGTATACCGTGTTCAAAGATTCCCTGATTTTCCCTCATAACCTTCTCAAGTACCGTAACAAGGGCTTTTTTTTCACGATGGCTTATGTTTTGATCTTGGCCTTGCTGATGTCGTTGGGAACCATCGTGCAAATGTTGTCGTTCATCGGGAACTCCGACTTGACGACCGAAAATGTCGGCTGCGGTTTTGAAAACGGAGAACTGGTCTGCGATGGGACGAACTATGATCCCAACCGCGAATTCGCCTTGTTCGGATACGCGGTCTATTTTCTGGAATCCGGAGATCTGCTCAACGATCCCAATGCCAGCCGCATCGTTTTCCAAGGTGAAGCCTTTACCCTTTATCTCGACGGGACCCGCGTATACGGAATCAACTTAATGATTCCCGCCGACAATTCCGTCAGTTTCGACCAATACATGAAAACCGTCGTCGATGTAATCCGCTACGGAAGCGGAGTGTATGCTCTTATCAGCAACGTCTTGGTTCTCCTTGGCATCGCGTTGATCGCCACATTGTCATTTCTTCGTTTGGCGCGGTTTATCCGGTATAAAATCATCTATAAACTGGTGTTGTTCGGTTTGACGGGTTTCGCCATCGTCATGACCTTCTACAACCTGCTGCATTTCCATGTGATCTTGTTTTACATCCTCATGTTCATTTCCTATCGCGGAGTTTTTCTCCTTCAACAGGTGATGACACGGGAAACGATGCTGCATTTGAACGAAATCGCGATGAAACGAGCCGAACCTGCAGGTGAGACCGTCGAAACCCAACAGCCGGAACCGATCGAAAACGATGAAACGGATGAAGAAGAACCGCGCTCCGATGCGGATGGAGACGATTCCTCCGATCCCGAGTGAAGTTTCGTGGGTTGAGCCTTGCTATCCCGGCGGAATGATGATAAAATAAGGAAGAAATGCGAAGAACCGGAAAGAGTAACCCAACGAATCCCCTTCAGAGACCCGGCGGTCGGTGCGAGCCGGGAGGGAAGTTCGGCGAACTGGTCCGGGGAGCAGGTCGGGCGCAGCACGGAAGTCCGACACGGGTGGTTCCCGTTACCGACTTCGAGCGCCGGGATTTCCCGGAACAAAGGTGGCACCACGGTCATAACGATCGTCCTTTTCAGAGGACGGTCTTTTTTATTGGAGGTAAAGAGATGAGCGCATTCGTACCGAGTTTCAATCACGCCGAAATCGAACCAAAGTGGCAGGAACGATGGGAAAAAGCCCGTTGTTTCGAAGCCGTCGATTTTGATTCCAAACCGAAATTCTATTCCTTGATCGAATTTCCGTATCCCTCGGGAGCGGGAATGCACGTCGGACACATCCGAGCGTTTTCCTCGATGGAAGTCATCTCCCGAAAACGGCGGATGGAAGGGTATAACGTCCTGTTTCCGATCGGCTTCGACGCGTTCGGATTGCCCACGGAAAACTATGCCATTCAAAACCATATTCATCCCCGGGCGGTCACCGATCGCAACATCGAGACGTTCACCCGCCAGTTAAAGGGCGCCGGCTTCAGTTTCGATTTTTCGCGGGTCGTGGACACCACGGACCCCGATTATTACCGATGGACGCAGTGGATTTTTTTGAAGATGTTCGAAAAGGGTTTGGTTTTCAAAAACCGCACCTACGTCAACTTTTGCCCCCAATGCAAAGTCGTCCTCTCCAATGAGGAATCTCAAGGCGGGGAGTGCGATCGCTGCGGATCGCAAGTCGTCCAAAAAGAAAAGGATGTCTGGTTCCTTCGGATCACGGCCTATGCCCAAAAGTTACTGGAAGGCTTGAACGATTTGGAGGCCAGTTCGCGGATCAAGGTCGAACAGGAGAACTGGATCGGGAAATCCGAAGGGGCGTTCATCAATTTTCCGATTGTCGATTCCTCCGAATCCCTGCGCGTTTTCACCACACGCCCCGACACCATCTTCGGGGCCACCTTCATGGTGATCGCTCCCGAACACCCGTTGTTGGTGACTTTGAAAGACCGAATCCGAAATCGCGAAGAAATCCGCGATTATCAGGATTCCGCCAAAAAGAAGTCCGAATTCGAACGGATTCAAATGAATAAGGACAAAACCGGCGTTCGTCTGCTCGGAATCCATGCCAAGAACCCCCTGACCCAAAAACCGATTCCCATTTTTGTTTCCGATTATGTCATGATCACATATGGCACCGGGGCGATCATGGCCGTGCCGGGACATGATGACCGCGATTATGAATTCGCCAAGAAATTCGGCTTGGAAATCCGCGAAGTTATTTCCGGCGGGGATCTTTCCGAAAAAGCCCATACCGATATCGAGAACGGGATTTTGGTCAACAGCGGCCTGCTCGACGGCCTGCCCGTTCGGGAAGCGCAAAAGACGATCGTCGCCCATCTTCAAGCCCAAGGGATCGGCGAAGCCGCCCTGCAGTTTAAAATGAAAGACTGGGCGTTTAACCGGCAACGGTATTGGGGAGAGCCGATTCCGATCATCTATTGCGACCGCTGCGGAATCGTTCCCGTGCCCTATGACCAACTTCCCGTCCGTCTACCTCGGGTCGAAGCCTTCGAACCGACGGATACCGGGGAAAGCCCGTTGGCGAATATTCGTGATTTTGTTGAATGCGAATGCCCGAAGTGTGGGGGAAAAGCCCGTCGGGAGACCGACACCATGCCTCAATGGGCGGGATCCAGTTGGTACTTCCTGCGCTACACCGATCCCAAAAACGACCATTCATTCGCCGATAAAAACAAGTTGAGTTATTGGGGACCCGTCGATTGGTATAACGGGGGAATGGAACACGTTACCCGCCATCTGATCTATTCGCGTTTTTGGAACCAGTTCCTCTACGATGAAGGACTGGTGGCCACGCGCGAACCCTACCGCAAACGGACGGCTCAAGGACTGATTCTCGGAGCGGATGGGGAGAAGATGTCCAAATCCCGGGGAAACGTCGTCAACCCGATGGAAATCATCGAAGAATTCGGGGCCGACACCCTCAGAACCTATATCCTGTTCATCGGCGATTACGAAATGGCCACTCCGTGGAGCGATGCCGGTCTCAAAGGCTGTCGGCGGTTCCTCGACAAAATCTGGCGGCTTTTCGAAAAAGTCGGCAAGGAAAACAACGATCTATCCCCCGCCACGGAGAATCTGGTTCATAAGACCATCAAAGGGGTCTCCGAGGACATCGAAGCGATGAAGTTCAACACCGCCATCGCCAAATTGATGATTTTGGTCAATGAATTGACCGCTCGGGACGCTCTTTCCCGAAAAGACATGGAAGTCCTTCTCGCTTTGCTCAACCCGTTCGCCCCGCACGTGGCGGAGGAACTGTGGGAACTTCTCGGCCATGCGGAGATGATCGTTTTTCATCCGTGGCCGGTCTACGATCCCGCCAAACTCGTCGAAGAAACCGTGGAGGTCGTCGTCAGCGTCAACGGAAAAGTCCGCGACAAACTGATCGTCGCACCCAACACGGAAGAAGCAGTCCTGGAAGCAGCGGCATTGCGGCTCCCCCGAATCGTCGAATCGCTGGGAGGACGTCCGGTCCGCAAGATCATTTTCGTTCCGAATAAACTGATCAACATCGTCGGTTGACCTTTTTGCAGCAAATCACCCGCAAGAGCGTAATGTTCTCTGTGGGTGATTTTTTTGATTGAATCGATCGGTCGACCGCTGTCTTTGCCTGCCGTTTCCGTCCCGGGAATCGAAAACGGACGTTGCAATCGCTGCGGGGCAGTCGTGGACTCCGCGGTTCGCGATGATCGCGGGCGCATCTATTGCCGGGAGTGCCTGATGTTCGGGTTGATATGCGAAGACTCCCTCCTTTGGCGTTCCGAACGGGAAGTGAAGCGCAGCGGTCATGTTTTGAAACCCGGGTTTTCCCTTTCTCCCGCGCAAGAAGAAGCCTCTCGTTTCGTCTGCCGTTGTCGCTGGGAGCGACAATCGGGTTTTTTGCATGCGGTCTGCGGCGCGGGAAAAACGGAAATCCTTTATTCCGCCCTTTTGGAAGGACTGCTCGAAGGTTGGAAGATCGCCATTGCGATCCCCCGAAAGGACATCGTCGCCGAATTAACGCTCCGATTTCGTTCGGTATTTCCGGAAACGGTGGTGAAAGCGATGCATGAGGGATCGAAGGACGATGCCGGAGCCCATTTGGTGATTTCCACGATCCATCAGTTGATCCGCTACCATCGGGAATTCGATTGGATCGTTTTGGATGAGGCAGACGCCTTTCCCTATCGAGGAGACCCACTGCTTCATCGTCTCCTGAAAAAAGCTCTCAAACCGCAAGGAACCCTGTTTTTGATGAGTGCCACCCTCAATCGGGAAATGCGAGGTGCCATCCATCGAAAGGAATTTCGCTTCTTCACGCTCTCGGCGCGTTTTCACGGACATCCCCTCGACATCCCGCGCTTCGTCCACGTTCCCGACTTGAGTCGTGAACTTCGGTCAGGACGGCAATTGCCATCCGTCATCGGGGCGTGGTTGACCCGATGTCGGGAGTCGGGTCACCGTATCCTTCTGTTTGTACCTTCGGTGGCTTACGGGAAGGCTTTGGGAACCCTGCTGGGGGTTTTGGGGTTCCCGGCCGGGGTGATATCCAGTCAGACTCCGCCTGCCGATCGGGTGTTGGATCGTTTCCGCGGGGGAGAATGGCAGTTTCTGGTAACCACCACCCTGTTGGAACGCGGCGTGACCTTCTCGGGGATCGACGTGGCGGTCTTTTCCGCCGAACACCCCGTGTTTGACGCGGACACGTTGGTTCAGGTGGCCGGCAGGGTAGGACGCGATCCCCGTTGTCCGCGCGGAGAAATCATCTTCTTTTCCGAAGAAAAAACCCAAGCGATGAATCAGGCGGTCCGGGCGATTCGGACGATGAACACTTCGAGTCGGAAAGCGGGGTTGCTGATTGATGAAATGTGAAGTCTGCGGAGCCCATTTTTCGGTGGAGTTGACGTTCGCGGACTGGTTCGATCCCCCGCGCTGGTGCCCGGATTGCGAACGGACGTATCTTCCCGTCTATGTCCACGAAGCATTTCCATATCAAGGAGGTCTGGCCGATTATGTCGCCGTTTTCCCGAACCCGAACCCCGATCCCTATCGAGAAAACGCTCTGTACCGATGGATGGAGAAATGCTTCAAACTCGCGGTTTACAAGCAAAATGCCTTCGGCTTGATTCTTTGGATCGGAGACAAGGAATTCGCCACCGCCGATCAATGGCTCTTCCTGCTGTTCGACCATCCGCGATGTCTGTTGTTGTCTTTGTTTTATTATGATTTTTCGGTTTGGGAAGATTGTGTGTAATCTCGGTGAAATTTCCGGGGTGTCGGTTTACAGCCAAATCGAACGATGCTATAATAAAGTTGTATCAAAATCGAAGCTGAAGGAGTGAGAACACATGAGACTCGATGTCAGAGGCAAGAATGGTTTGGAGATCACCCCGGCAATCCACAATTACGTGGAGAAGAAGTTGAAACGCATTGAACGAATGTTCTCGCAGGAAATCGAAGCATTCGTGGTCTGCAAGGTTTATGCCGAGTTGACCAAGGTGGAAATTACGATACCCATCAAATTCATTACCATTCGCGCGGAGGTCGAAGACAAAGACCTGTACGCCGCGATCGACTTGGCAGTTGATAAACTGGAAGCCCAAATCCGCAAAAACAAATTCAAGATGAACCGCAGTCTTCAGGAACGAACCGGACTCAAAGACGCGTTCCGCAACGACGATTTCAATATTGACGCCCTCGAACGGGAACTCATTTCTCCCGTCAAGAAAAAGAAAATCAAACTGGACATTCTCTCCTTGGAAGAAGCCCTCACCCAAATGGATCTTCTCGGTCACGATTTCTTCATCTACCGCAACGAGGACAAGCAAGTCTGCGTTATGTATCTCCGGGAAGACGGAAAATACGGTTTGATCGAAACGGAATGAACGCACGCGAGTGACCTTTTCAAAAGGTCACTTTTTTTTGCCCCGGGGAAAATAAGTTGAAAAGAACGGGGTTTCTATGGTATGATTATAGTTGTGATTGAAGGGGTGTTGCCGTATGTTCAGCTTTTTGGATCCGAATAAAAAAACCTTAAAACGACTTGAAAAAATCGCCGATCAAGTCTTGTCCTTATCCCCCAAGTTTCATGCGATGAGCGATGCGGAATTACAGGCGATGACTCCGCACTTTAAAGAACGGATTCAAGCCGGGGAAACTCTGGATGCTCTGTTGCCCGAGGCCTTCGCGGTGGTCCGCGAAGCTTCGACCCGCGTCACGGGACTGACCCCGTTCCGCGTCCAAGTCATGGGAGCCGTCGTGATCCATGAAGGCAATATCGCCGAAATGAAAACCGGGGAAGGAAAAACCTTGACCGCCGTCATGCCGGCTTATTTGAATGCCCTTGCCGGTGCCGGCGTCCACATCGTTACGGTCAACGAGTACCTCGCCCGTCGTGAAGCCGACGGGGAAATCGGTCAATTATTTCGGTTTTTGGGATTGACCGTCGGACTTAACATCCGGGAATGGACTCCTGAGCAAAAGCGCGAAGCCTACGCCTGCGATGTCCTCTATTCCACCAACAACGAACTGGGATTCGACTATCTGCGAGACCATATGGTCATCTACAAAGACGCCATCGTCCAAAGACCCTTGAATTTCGCCATCATCGACGAAGTCGACTCGATTTTGATCGATGAGGCTCGGACACCATTGATCATTTCCGGGGGCGAAAAAAACACCGGAGAAACGTATCTGCAAGCCAATGGGTTTGTCGTACGTTTGTCCCCGGAAGATTACATCGTCGATATCAAGGACAAAACCGTCAATCTGACGGAAAGCGGCGTGGCGAAAGCCGAAACCTCTTTCCATCTCGACAACCTTTATGACGTATCCAACGTTCAGCTTCTCCACCGCATCAACAACGCTCTCAAAGCCAACTACACGATGACCAAAGACGTTGATTACGTCGTTCAGGAAAACAAAGTCATCATCGTCGACCCTTTCACCGGACGTTTGATGCACGGCCGTCAGTTTTCGGAAGGTCTTCATCAGGCTCTTGAAGCCAAAGAAGCCGTCCAAATCAAAAAGGAAACCACGGTTCTGGCCACCATCACTTTCCAAAACTATTTCCGGATGTATAAAAAACTCGCGGGTATGACTGGAACGGCAAAGACCGAAGAGGAAGAATTCCGCAACATCTACAACATGTTCGTCGTGGAAATTCCGACGAACAAACCCGTCGTCCGCGTGGACGACAACGATCTCATCTTTGCGACGATGAAAGCCAAATACAACGCTCTCGCCGATGAAATCGCCCGTCGCCACGCCCTTGGACAACCTCTCCTCATCGGCACGATCTCCATTGAAAGCTCCGAACTCTTGAGCAGTCTTCTGCGGAAACGCGGGGTCTCACACGATGTTTTGAACGCCAAACAACACGAGCGCGAAGCCGATATCGTCGCCAATGCCGGACAAAAAGGCGCAGTCACGATTGCGACCAACATGGCCGGCCGCGGAACCGACATCAAACTCGGTTCCGGAGTCGTCGAATTGGGCGGGTTGGCGGTTTTGGGCACCGAACGTCATGAATCCCGACGCATCGACAACCAATTGCGTGGCCGCGGCGGCCGTCAAGGCGATCCGGGTTATTCGCGCTTCTACCTCTCCGCCGAAGATGATTTGATGAAACGGTTCGGCGGCGATCGGTTCAAGAACATGATTTCGATGATCACAATGACCAAAGGCTCCGACACCGAAACACCGTTGGATTACGGGATGTTCTCCAAAATGGTGTTACGGGCGCAAAGACAGATCGAAGGTGCCAACTTTGACCGCCGGAAAACCGTTCTTCAATACGATGAAATCCTCCGGCGCCAACGCGAAGTCATCTATCAGCAACGTCAGGACATTCTCTTTCAGGACTCGATTGAACCGTCCGTGAACACCATGATCGAAAGCACGATCGGCGGGATCCTGCAGGAACACGGCGAGGATCGCAAAGCCTGTTACGATGCGCTCTCGAAATATTTCCCACGGGAAGTATTGGATCAAGCATTGGTGTTCAATCCCGCCACCGATTTGAACGAATATGTTCGCGACGCCATCCGAAAAGAGATCGCCGAGAAGAAAACCTTGGCCACCGAACCCATCTATAACGACTTTCTGAAAGCCGTGACTCTGCGGGTGGTCGACACCTATTGGGTTCGCCACATCGACTCGATGAGCGAACTGCGGCAAGCCGTCTCCTTACAAAGTTACGGACAAGTCAATCCCTTCCGCGAGTACCAAACGTTGGGATTCCAGATGTTCGAAACCATGGTCGGCAATATTCAAAACGATGTGACCCGCTTTGTCTTGCGGGCTCAAGTCCGGCAAAACACCGAACGAGTCCAAGTGGCCAAACCGACCGCGACGATTTCCGGAAAAGAAGACGATTCCCGCAAACGTCAACCCGTCAAGGTGACCCAAAAGGTCGGGCGCAACGATCCCTGTCCCTGCGGCAGCGGCAAGAAATACAAACACTGCCACGGGCAGAATCAATAGAATCGTACGGTGATATCATGATTGCATCCGAATTGAAACTATTATTGGGTGAACTACAAGCTTCTTATGACGAACTGACCGCCATGGTCGATTCCGATCGGCTCCGCGAACGCATTTCCGAATTGGAAGTTCACACCCATCAGTCCGACTTCTGGTCGGATGCCAAACGCGCCCAGGAGATTTTCTCCGAAATCACCGATTGTCGGAATCTGCTTTCCAGCCATGCCGAAATCAAGGAAATCCTCGACACCGTGCGCATCACCTATGAATTGGCTCTCGAAGACGAATCCATGGATTTGTCCGAGGCGGAAACCTTGGCGCAATCCTTCCGCGACAAAACCTCCGCCCTCACCGTCAAGGTTTTGCTCAACAAACCGTATGACCGGTTCAATGCGATCGTCGACTTCCATCCCGGATCCGGAGGGACCGAAAGTCAGGATTGGGCGCAAATGCTCTTCCGGATGTATATGCGGTGGGCGGAAACCCATCGTTTTAAGACCACCGTTTTGGAATATGAAGACGGCGAAGAGGCGGGCTTGAAGTCCGCAACGGTGCTGGTGACCGGGAAAAACGTCTATGGCTATCTGAAAGCCGAGTCGGGAGTCCATCGTTTGGTCCGGATTTCTCCGTTCGATTCCGCCGCTCGTCGCCACACTTCCTTCGCCTCGGTTTCGGTGGTTCCCGAAATCGATGATTCGATCGTCGTGGACATCAAGGACGAAGATCTGAAAATCGATGTCTATCGTTCTTCCGGAAACGGGGGGCAAAGCGTCAACACGACCGATTCCGCCGTTCGCATCACCCATCTTCCCACCAAAATCGTCGTGACCTGTCAAAACGAACGCAGCCAAATTCAAAACCGCGAGACGGCAATGAAGGTCCTGCGCGGAAAATTGTATCAACTCGAATTGGAGAAGAAACAAAAAGAACTCGACGAACTGATGACGAATAAGGTCAGCAATTCCTGGGGTTCGCAGATCCGCTCGTATGTTTTCTGCCCCTACACGATGGTCAAAGATCATCGCACGGATTTTGAAACCGGCAACGTGCAGCGGGTGATGGATGGGGATTTGGATGATTTCATCACCGCCTTTTTGGTCAAATATAGCAAATGAGACACTCGCGAGGTTGAAAAAACGAACCTATGTTGGGTAATTTCCGGATCCGAAAATTAGGCAAATTGGAAACCGTCCTCAATCTGACGTTGGGGGTTTTTCTGATGGCGTGCGGGTATTATTTCTTCGTCATTCCTTCTGATCTCGTCACCGGGGGATCGACGGGGATCTCCATCATCATGACGCGATATTTTACCAACGTCCCCATTTCCGTCTTTTCCGCAGGGTTCAATATCCTTTTTTTGATTGCCGGGTGGATTTTTTTGGGCAAAAAAGCTCTGTTCAAGACCCTCTACGGATCGCTTTTGTTTCCGGCGATTCTGGCTCTATTGGAACTCGTTCTTCCCGATCCCCAATTTGCCGACCGCGATCTGTTGTTGGTCACGTTGTTCGCCGGCGGTCTGGCGGGCATCGGCTTCGGCATCGTGTGCAAGTATGGCGGATCTACCGGCGGCACAGACATCGCGATCCAAATCGTCAAAAAGTATTCGCGGATGTCACTGGCTTTTTGCGTTTATGCCGTTGAAGCCCCGATCATCATCGCCGGGGCCTTGACGAACCAACAGGGCGTTTCAACGGGGGTCGTAATGGCGCTTTACGCGATCGTCGTCATCCTCATCAGCGGGAAAGTCGCCGACTCGTTTCTCATCGGTTCCCAATCGAAAAAAGCCGTCAACATCATCACCGATCATCCCAAGGAACTTAAAGCCGTACTGTTTGCCAGCCTGCGCCGCGGGGTGACGGAAATTCAAATCACCGGCGGTTACACCGAAAACAAAAAAACGCTTTTGATCATGGTCATCCTCAACGCCGAATACCATTTCGTCACGCAAATCATCGCCTCGGCGGATCCCAAAGCCTTTGTTTACGTTACTCCGGCTTCCGAGATCCAGGGCGCTTGGTCCAGCAAAGAAGAGGTGTTTTTGAACCGTGGTGAGAGTCAAAAGCCTGTTGCGAAATAACAAACGCTACGATGTCTCCTTCTCCCACGAAAACGGATCTGAATCCGTTTTTTCGCTTTCGGAGGACGTGGTGGTCGAATATCGTCTCGTTCCCGGAAAAGCTCTGGATGAAGCGGTTTTTTCTGCGTTTTTGCTTTCCGCCGAACGGGACGGAATCTATCAAAAAACCTTGGCTTATGCCCTTCGTTTTCCCCAAACCGAAAGCGGAATTCGCACCTATCTTGCGGATCGTTCGGTTCGCGGTGAAACCGCCGAGATCATCTTGGGCAAATTGCTTCGCCTCGGCATCGTCGACGATGTCGCGTATGCCACTCGATTTGTCGAAGACCATGGTCTGACCCGGCGGGAAGGACCCATCAAAATGGCGTTCGAACTTCAACGCCGGGGCGTCTCCCGGGAAACCGTCGCCAAGGCGATGGAGATCCTCACCCCGGAAGTGCAGACGGTCCATCTGAATGAGCTTTTTGACCAAAAGATCGGTTCTCTTCAAGGATATCCGCAACAGAAAGCGATGACGTTGATGAGTCGTCATTTGGTTGCCAAAGGATATGACCCCGAACGGGTTATGGCTTTCGTTTCCGCCCGTTCGGGAATTTTCGCCGTTCGTCATCCCGACGACGAACTGATTCGGGGCGATTTTCGGGAGATCCTCCGTCTGGCAGACCGAGCCGGATGGAAAGGCCCCGAACGCCGCGCCAAAATCATTCAGCGACTGATGCAAAAAGGGTATCGTTACCCTTCGATTCAAAAAGAGATGGGAAAAGGAGAGGATTCGGATGAATGACCGCATGACGGAATTGGACCTGTATTTGTTCCACGAAGGCAAGTTGCAGGAAGCCTGGAATCATTTCGGATCCACGATTGTCCGAGACGATCTCGGACGGTCGTTGGGCGTTCGTTTCACCGTTTTTGCCCCGCATGCCAAAATCGTTTCGGTCGTTGGGGACTTCAACGGGTGGGATTCCCGAACCCACGTGATGGAAAAAATCGATCCCACGGGGGTATGGCGTCTGTTCGTTCCCGACGTCGGCGAATGGGAGAAATACAAATTCTGCATCGTCACTTCCTTCGGTCAGACGATTTTCAAGGCCGATCCGTATGCCTTTTTCTCCGATTTGCGTCCGGATACATGCTCGAAAGTCTATGACATCGAAGGTTATCGCTGGAACGATGGGACCTATATGGAAAAGCGGCGTTCCGGCGAAGTCTCGTCCCAACCGATGGCCATCTACGAAGTCCATCTCGGAACGTGGATGACCAAACCGGACAAATCGATGCATAAATTCAACGAACTCGTCGATTACCTGATTCCCTATTTGAAAGCCGAAGGGTTCCAATATGTGGAACTGATGCCGGTTACGGAACATCCTTTGGATGAATCGTGGGGTTATCAGACCACAGGATATTACAGCGCCACTTCCCGCTACGGGGTGCCCAAGGATCTGATGTATCTGATCGACTGTTGTCACCAGAACAACATCGGGGTTTTGATCGATTGGGTTCCCGGCCACATCTGCAAAGATGCCCATGGTCTTTATATGTTCGACGGAGAACCGTTGTACGAATATTCGGATTTCAAAATCCGGGAGAACGAGGTCTGGGGAACCGTCAACCTCGATTTGGGCAAAGGCGTCACCCGCAGTTTTCTGATTTCCAACGCCTTGTTCTGGGCTCGCTATTTTCACGTGGACGGGTTCCGAATCGATGCCGTTTCCAATATCATCTATCATCTCGGCAATCCGGCGGTCGGAACCAATTTTCCGGCGATCGAGTTTTTGCAGAATCTTTCGATCGCCGTCAAAACCAAAGACCCGTCGTTGTTGCTGATTGCGGAAGATTCCACGGCGTTTCCGAACATCACGAAACCCGTGGCCGAAGGCGGAGTGGGTTTTGACTACAAGTGGAACATGGGGTGGATGAACGACACCCTTCGTTACTTTGAAAAGGATCCGATCTACCGCAAGTATCACCACGATTTGATCACCTTCGGTTTGGTCTATGCGTTTTCGGAACGCTTTGTCTTACCGCTTTCCCATGACGAAGTCGTTCATGGAAAACGTTCGTTGGTCTCCAAAATGCCTGGGGATTATTGGCAGAAATTCGCCAATTATCGCACTCTTCTCGGTTTGCAGTTTACCCACCCCGGAAAGAAACTGCTGTTCATGGGCGGAGAATTCGCCCAAATGCATGAATGGAAAGATAAAGAAGAACTGGACTGGTTCTTGATGCAGTATCCTTTGCACGAGCGGGCCGCCCGATTTGTTCGTGACCTTTTGGCGGTATACCAACACCATAAAGCTCTCTTTGAACTCGATCATGATCCGGCGGGTTTTCGCTGGATCGATCAATCCAACCGCGACCAGTCGATTTTTTCCTTCCTGCGACTCTCCCGGGACCCGGACGATTTTTGCCTCATCGTTCTCAATATGACACCCGTGGCGTACGAATCGTTCCGCATCGGCGTTCCCAAAGCGGGGGTTTATGAGGAAATTCTCAACAGCGACAAGGACCTTTACGGCGGTTCGAACGTGTTTAACGGACTGCCCTTGAAATCCGAACCGTTTCCCATGCACCGTTGTCAGCAATCTCTCGATTTGAAAGTCGCTCCATTGTCCGTCGCCGTTTTTCAATTTCGTTCTGCCGACGAACCGACGCTGTTTCCCACCGAATAATTCCATCCCGAAAGGGTGAGACCGTTGAAGAAAACCATCATCGCCATGATCCTCGTCGGAGGAAAAGGCACCCGTCTCAAAGAAATCACCAAAGACACCGCGAAACCGGCGGTGTCTTTCGGCGCGAAA
Source organism: Bacillota bacterium (assembly GCA_022710895.1). GTDB lineage: Bacteria > Bacillota_I > Bacilli_A > Izemoplasmatales > Hujiaoplasmataceae > JAKLGB01. The sequence continues at coordinate 1,908 of JAKLGB010000009.1, read as the reverse complement.
TACAAATTGATCGATTTCACCCTTTCCAATCTCTCCAACAGCAACATCGACGTCGTCGGATTGGTGACGCAGTACGAACCGTTCGAACTGATGAGTTACATCGGCCGAGGACGCAGTTGGGACTTGGATGTGCTGGACGGCGGCGTCTTTTTCCTGACGCCGTTTGCCAAGAACGGCAGTGTCCTTTGGCAAAAAGGCACGGTCGATGCCGTTCGCCATTACGCCGATTTCGTCCGGGAATATCAAGCTTCCTACCTGTTGATCCTTTCGGGAGATCAGATCTACAAGATGGATTATCAAGATATGCTCCGGCACCACCTTCAGCACAACGCCATGGTGACGATCGCCGCCACTCCGGTGGATCCGGCGGAAGCTCATCGATTCGGGATCATGGAGACCGATTCCGAATCGCTGGTGAAGGGGTTCGAAGAAAAACCGGAACATCCGAAAAGCAATTTGGCCTCGATGGGCATCTATATTTTCAACACCGATGTTTTGGAAAAACTGCTGAGGTCTTCGGACACCGCGGAAACGATCGACTTCGGCGCCGATGTCATTCCCCGGAGTTTGGCTTCGGGAGACCGCGTCGCCGCTTATCGCTTCGAAGGCTATTGGCGGGATCTGGGGACGGTCGAGTCCCTCTACAGTGCCAATATGGATCTGTTGGACGATCCGGATTTTCTCGGTCTCAACCAATCGAAAGATCTTCCCGTTTATTCAAAGTCGCTCAATCTTCCTCCGCACGTCGTTTTGGAAACCGGAAACGTTCAAAACAGCGTGATCGCCGATGGTTGCATCATCGGAGGAACCGTCCGTCACTCGACGGTCGGGTATCGCACGATCATCCGCCCGGGGGCCGAAATCAAAGATTGTGTCATTTTTCCCGGGGTCATGATCCGTGAGAATGTTCGCTTGGAAAAGGTCGTCGTGAACAAAAACCTCGTCATTCCCAAAGGATATCGTCTGATTTCCGATCATGTCGTCGTTTTGGATTCGACGAATTTGGAAAGTCTCGGTGAGAAGCATGAATAACCTCTTTATGGTCGTCGATGCCGTCAGCCGCGGCAATTTCGATCGGCTTTCCCGACATCGCATTCCCGGGGCTCTTCCTTTCGGCGCCAAATATCGTCTCATTGATTTCACGCTCTCCAATTGCAAAAACTCGGAAATCCGTAACGTCGCCATTTTTCCTTATGGAAATTATCGCTCCTTGGCCGACCATATCGGTTCGGGAGATCGCTGGGACCTCAACCGCCGCAAAGACGGAATTTTCCTTCTGCCTCCGAAAAATCTGAACATGACGGCAGAAGCTTCCGTCAGTTTTCAGCGGATGTACGAACAACTCGAATACTTTCGCCGTAGCAATCAGGAATATGTCATCGTCACCCCTTGCACGATCGTTTGGAACATCGATTACAACGTCATCCTTCATCATCATTTGGTCGCCAAAGCCGACATCACCGAAGTCCTCGCCGCCAACGGACGTCGGTTGAAGACGTTCCTGCTGTCGAAAAAACGGCTGTTGGAATACGTGGTCGATTACGACACGATTCCGTTTCGGAATCTGATCGACGTTTTCGATCACGCCGAAAACCTCGTCAAAGACCGCTTCGTATTCGAACCGATCAGTTTCTTCATCGAAAACACCGCCGACCTCTATCAGGCCGACATGGCCTTATTACGGGAAGACGTCAAGGCCGCCATCTTCCATCCCGCCCGTCCGATCTATTCCAAGGAAACGATGTCGAGTCCCACCCGATATGGAGTGGAAGCCGATGTCAAGCAGTCGCTGGTGGCCAGCGGGGCGGTGATCGAAGGAACCGTCCTTCGTTCGGTCATCGGTCGAAAGGCCGTCATCCGGAAAGGCGCTCGGGTCGTCGACTCGGTGCTGATGAATCAATGCATCGT
>JAKLGB010000089.1 GCA_022710895.1 Bacillota bacterium | reverse complement strand
TCAAGGCTGGACCGTTGTCCAGAACCCGCCCCGCGAACCCATCTCTCAGGAAGAGATGGATCAAGTCTACGACTTACCCTTTATGCGGGCCGCCCATCCGGCGCTGGAAGCGATCGGTCACATCGCCGCGATGGACGAAATCAAACATTCGATCACCGTCAACAGGGGTTGTTACGGAGGGTGCTCGTTTTGCGCTCTGACCATGCATCAAGGTCGGGTGGTCCAATCGCGATCGAAGGCTTCCGTGGTCGAAGAAGCGAAGAAGATCATCGCGGATCCCGATTTCAAAGGCTATATCCACGATGTGGGCGGACCCACCGCCAATTTTTACCGTCCTTCGTGCGAAAAGCAAGAAGAACACGGCGTTTGCCCGAAACGGCAATGTCTCCATCCTTCCCCATGCAAAAATCTCCGTGTCGATCACACGGAGTATTTGGACATTTTGCGAGCGTTGCGAGAACTGCAAGGCATCAAGAAAGTCTTTGTCCGCAGCGGAATCCGTTATGACTATGTCATGTACGACAAACAGGACGATTTCTTTCGCGAACTGGTCGAACACCATGTCTCCGGTCAGTTGAAGGTCGCTCCGGAACATGTCTCCCCGCGGGTGTTGGACCTGATGGGTAAACCGCGTCGCGAGTTGTTCGACCGTTTCGTCACGAAGTATTTCGAACTCAACGCCCTAGTTCATAAGGAGCAATATCTCGTTCCGTATTTGATGAGTTCGCACCCCGGATCCCAATTGGAAGACGCGATCTTGATGGCAGAGTACATCCGCGACATGGGATACGATCCCGAACAGGTTCAGGATTTCTATCCCACGCCGGGAACTTTGTCGACGACGATGTATCATACCGGATTGGATCCCCGGACGATGCAGCCGGTTTACGTTCCCAAATCCCAACACGAAAAGGCGATGCAGCGGGCGCTGATCCAATACCGGAACCCCAAAAATCACGCTCTCGTTCGCGAAGCTTTGAGGAAGGCGAATCGGTTTGATTTGATCGGGGACGCTCCGAAATGTTTGGTCGGAGCGGATAGAAAACCGCAAAAGCAGGCTTTTCGATGATCGAACGCCGAGAAAACTGGGTGATTTCCGCCCAGGATCTGGGACCCGCCGGGGAGTTACGTGCGGAAGTTTTGCAGAAACGCTTAATGGATCTGTCGATCGATCATTCTTTGGCTTTGGGTTGTGGTTGGGAGGCCATGCGCGGCGAAGGGTGTTTCTGGGCCCTGGCCCGGTTAAAAGTCGTCGTCTTTCGTCACCCGATCATCGGGGAAAACCTCTCTTTGCTTACGTGGCCCAGTCCGGCCATACCTTCGGGTATCTGGCGGAGTTATCACTTGGAAACAGTGGCCGGTGAACGGATTGCCCAAGCAATGGGGTTATGGGCCATCATTGACATTCCAACGGGGAAACCGCGCCGTTGCGACCATTTTCCGTTATGGAATTCCTCGCTTCCCTATCGTCAAGAACCGATTTGGTCCGAGGGAATCGGACCATGGCCCGGATCAATCACCGTGGAAGCGAAAAGTTGTATTCGAACCGTGGAAGCATCGGACATCGACGCCAACGGCCATGTGAACAATCTACGGTATATTGCTTATACCCAAGATGCCCTCAAGGTTTTCGGCGACCCGTGGGAAGGGTACCGATCGTATCGAATTCACTATCTCAGTCCGTTGTTTGCGGGAGATACTCTCACCCTGTCCCTCATTCCATCCGATACAAAAAAAGAAGTGAGGGGCGTGACCGAACGCTCCCCCGCAAAGTTGACGGCCTTTCGGTGCTTGATAGAATAAAAAATACGGTTGATGAAGACCCTGACGGGTTCAGTTCATCAACCGTTTTGTTATTATGAATTTTCGACGAAGGATCGATTGCGCCATTTCTGAGAGCGCCATCGCAGCAGCAAGATGGTTCCCCGGGCCAACTCATCCGCCGCCAAGGCAATGTAGACTCCGGGAAGGCCCCATCCCAAAATAATTCCAAACAAGTAGGCCAACGGAATCATCACCGTCCACGAAACGGCCACGGCGATCGAGACCGGGAACACGACGTCTCCGGCGGATTTCAACGCCACCCCCAAGAGAATGTTGGCGGCTCTTCCCACTTCCAAGGCCAAATCGATCCACACGATCGTTTGCGCCAAACGGATGATTTCCGGGTTGTCCGTGAACAGCCGCATCGCCGGGCGGATTGCGAAAGCGAGAATCAAGGTCACGGACAAGGCGATGATTTCCGACCAAAACAGGCTGAAGCGGGTCAAACGGTCGGAGGAATCGGGATCCCCTTTTCCGGTCGCTTGGCCGACCAGAACGCCCGTGGCGTTTCCGATGGCTACCGTGAAGGCGTAAATGAATCCGCACAAGGTCGCAAAGAAAGTTTTGGTGTTGAGAGCGGTGACGCTGATGGCGGTGACCACCGCAGTGACAATCAGTTGCGAAGCATTATAGGAGAGGTTTTCCCCGGTGCTGGGAAAACCGATCTTCAACAACTTTCGAAACAAGTCGGCAGGGAAAGGCCGCAGCAATTTCCACCTCAATCCTCGGTCCACCGAGCGGAACAACACGATCGCGAGTAACCCGAAGTTGACGGCTTTGGAGACCAAAGTGGCGATCGCCGCCCCGGCGACGCCCAGGGAAGGGATGCCCAAAAATCCGACACCATAAATCAGCAGGTAATTGAGAACGACATTGACCAGGTTGGCGGTCAAAGAAGCTTTCATTGCGGTTTTCGTATGCCCGTGGGCACGGACGACCGCCCCGATCGACATCGACAGCGATTGGAAGACCGAACCCGCTCCGACGATGCGAACATACGTCGTTCCGTAGGTCAAAAGTGTCCCTTTCAGACCTAGCCATCCCAAAAAGGTGGGAGCGAAAACCGTCAACCCCACCGCCGATGCGAGTCCGACGGTGAGGTTCAATAGCAAAGACAACACGGTGATCGAGGATACTTTGTCTTTGATGCCCGCGCCGATGAATTGGGAAACGAGAATTCCCGATCCGACGGAAATGATCATGAAAAGCATGTTGAAAAGAGCGATGATCTGATTTCCGACTCCGACGGCGCCGGAGGCGTCGTTGGCGTAGCGGGCGACCATCAGGGTGTCCACGCTGCCGATGAGCAAAAGCAAGGCGGTTTCGATGAATAACGGCCAAGCGATTTGAAACAAACGCCGTTTGGCGGCAGGGTCGAGAAGATTTTTCATAAGGTTCCTTTCGGGGTGATTCACAGCGACATCCCTTATTTTATTATATCATGAGAGTTGTCGGTGCATCTTGTGATGTTGAATGAACACGGTTTCCGTTTTTTACTGCGGATCGACAGAGGAAAAAAATGGACAAACCAATGGAAATTATGTATAATATGAGATATCATCCGGAGGTTTATTCCATGCCCGTCCGCCCGCCCAAATCCCGGTTCATTCCGGATGACTATCAAAAAACCATTTTCGACATCGATTACCGCCTGATGTACTCTCTGGGAATCCGGACGTTGCTCATCGATTTGGACAACACGGTTCTTCCCTACGATGAGGCGCTTCCCGGGTCGGCGATCCTGGATTTGTTTCAATCGTTGTCGAAGCAAGGTTTTTCGGTGGTCGTCATCTCCAATAACCACGAACCGCGGGTGAAAACGTTCGCCCAAGCGGTGGGGTGTCCCTACGTCCATTCGGCGAAAAAGCCGTTTCCGTGGGGATTTCGTCGCGCTTTGCGGTTGGTTCCTCCCGTCCTTCCTGCGGCCGTCTGTGTGATCGGCGACCAAGTGATGACCGATGTCTGGGGGGGGAAACGCTTGGGGTTCCGCGTCGTTTTGGTCGACGCCCTCAAACGCAATTCGGAAAAATGGTATACCCGGCTCAACCGCCGTTGGGAACAATTGGCTTTGAAAAGCATCGAAAAACGGTATCCTGATCTCTATGATTCTTTGCGTTTAGCGGAAAAGAGGTAGACAGTGATGGATGAATTGTTTTGTATCGGTTGCGGAGCGAAAATCCAAAGTGTCGACAAAACTCTTCCCGGATTCCTCGCCGAATCGGTTCAGAAAGAGCGGAACCCGAAGGATTTGGTCTGTCAACGGTGTTTTCGGATCCGTCATTACAGCGACGTGATCACGACATGCCTTTCCAACGACGATTATCTCAACATCATTAATCGGATTTCCCACGAAGACGCCTTGATCGTAAAGATCATCGACATCTTCGATTTTTCCGGTTCTTTCGTTCCCGCCGTCAAACGGTTGACAGGCAACAAAGACGTGTTGCTGGTCGGCAATAAGATGGATCTTCTTCCGAAAAACGTGAAACCCGAAAAAATCCTCGGATGGCTGAAAATGATGATCGCCAACGAAGGGTTCTCGGTCCTCGACAGCATCTTGATCTCGGCCAA
>JAKLGB010000088.1 GCA_022710895.1 Bacillota bacterium | reverse complement strand
GTCCTGCGTCGACATTCCCATCAACGAAATCGGCATCAAGGCCATGGCCCTGTTGAAACATGAAATCGACGGCGAAGTCAACGAAGTCAAATTCAACGTTCTACCCCATAGCATCGTCACGCGTCAGACAACCAAATAATATCTACGATGAATGAATGCAGTAGGAAGTCCAACTCCTTTCCAGAGAACCGGCGGATGGTGCGAGCCGGGAGGGACCGCTTTCCGAATTACGTTCAGGAGTAATCTGCTCAAAGCAGACGGTAAAACCGTTATCTTTTCAAGTGCACTTCGGTGAATAAAGGTGGTACCACGGTTGATGAAATCGTCCTTTGACAGGACGGTTTTTTCTTTTGAAATTGAGGACAGAAAGAAGGAATGAACATGCGTTTTTTTGAAGAATTGAAATGGCGAGGGCTGGTCTACGACATGACCGACCCCGAATTGGAAAAGGCACTCGATGAGCAGCGATTGACTTTCTACATCGGCGTCGATCCGACTGCCGACAGCATGCACGTCGGCCATCTTTTGGCGCTGTTGGTGGCAAAAAGACTGCATCTGGCCGGACACTATCCGATCATCGTCATCGGCGGAGGCACAGGATTGATCGGCGATCCGAGTTTCAAAAACCAAGAACGTCCCCTGCTCTCGATTGCCACCTCGCTTGCCAATGCGGCAGGAATCAAAAAACAAGTCGACCGCTTGTTACCCGGAGCCCAAACCGTAAATAATTACGAATGGTTGTCCTCTTTGAACGCCATCGAGTTTTTACGGGACATCGGCAAAAACTTCAACGTGACCTACATGATGAGCAAAGATTCGGTGAAATCTCGGATTGAGAACGGAATCTCTTTTACCGAATTTTCTTACCAGATCATCCAAGCTTGGGACTTCGAGCATCTTTTCGCCGCCAACGGCTGTCAACTGCAAATCGGCGGTCAGGATCAATGGGGCAACATCACTTCGGGGTTGGAATTAATCCGAAAGGTCCACGGATCCGAAGCCAAGGCCTACGGTTTCACTTTCCCGCTGGTCACGAAAGCCGATGGGACAAAATTCGGGAAATCGGAGTCCGGATCAGTTTGGCTCGATCCCGAACAAACGTCCCCGTACGATTTTTATCAATTTTGGATCAATACCGCCGATGATGACATGGAGATGCGTTTGAAACAATTCACTTTCCTGTCCCCGGTCGAAATTCAAGCCCTCCTGGACGATATGAAAAAGCATCCCGAACAACGGAATGCTCAAAAAGCTCTGGCCAGGGAACTTACCGTGCTGGTTCACGGCGAGGAAGCATACCGCGAAGCGCTTCACATTACCAATGCTCTTTTCACCGGGAATCTTGAGGAGTTGACGGCGGAAGAGATCGCGATGGGATTCAAAGACCTGATGGCGACAACGATATCCGCCGATGCCAACATCATCGACGTCCTGTTGCAGACCGGACTGGCCAGTTCCAAACGCGATGCCCGCGAACTCCTTCAAAGCGGAGCGGTTTCCATCAATGGGGAACGGGTCACGGATTTTGACTTTGTCATCCGCAAATCGGTAGCCATCGGTGGGATGTTCACCGTTCTTCGGAAGGGAAAAAAGAAATATTCAGTCATCCGACACGAGTAAAAAACCGGGGCCGACGAATCGGCTCCGGTTTTATTTTGGGGATTCTCCGGTCGGTTTTTTCCCGGGAAAAAGCACTTTGGAAACCTCTTTCGAGGGCATGATGATACGGAGAGCATTGAGGATGCACAACAGAGTCACACCCACGTCGGCGAATATCGACAACCACATAAACATGATGCCAAGCGTCGAAAAAAGCAGAAAGACCAGTTTGACAACCATCGAAAAGACGATGTTTTCGATCGCGATGCGTTGGGTTTTCTTGGCAATTCGGATGGCACGTTCCAACAAACGAATGTCATTGTTGATGATGATGACGTCGGAAACCTCGACCGCCAAGTCGCTGGCGGAACCCATGGAGACGCCGATGTCGGCATTTTTCAACAAAGGGGCGTCGTTGATGCCGTCGCCGACATACATGCTGACGGAATTGGTTCGGATGGCGTTGAATCGTTCCAGTTTCTGCTCCGGAAGCAGTTCGGAATAATATTCGATTCCACCGAGTTTTTGGGCGATTTCCCGGGCGGAAGCCTCATTATCTCCCGTGAGCATCACGGTATCGTAATGGCTGGAGAGGTAACGGACCGTCTCCATGGCGGACTCCTTCAATTCATCTTTGACGATGACGTAACCGAGGAGCTTTCCTTCCACAGCGATGAAGGTATAAGATCCGACGGGGATTTTGTCCAGAAGGACCGGGATCCCGTTGGTTTCCAAAAATCGTTTGCTTCCGGCTAGCGCCGGTTTTCCTTCGACAATCGCGGAAATCCCATATCCAGGGACCTCTTTGACGTTTTCCACGCCATACAAACGTTTCTTGCCGAATTTGGTGACAATCGCTTGAGCGATCGGATGGGAGGAGAATTTTTCAATCGATGCCGCGACTTTGAGTGTTTCCTCGTCGGTGTAGTCGGTCACGAAAAACGATCCGTAGGTCAGGGTTCCCGTTTTGTCCAAAGCGATGGTTTTCACGCCGGTCATCGTCTGCAGAAATGTCGAACCTTTGAACAAGATGCCGCGCTTCGCCGCCGCACCGATCCCGGCAAAATAGGATAACGGGACGGAAAGCACCAACGAGCATGGGCACGAGATGACTAAGAAGATCGCCGCACGATAGAGCCATCCCTGTTCCCCGAAAACGGGAGTGGGGTTGGGAATCAACCATCCCAACAACACCAGAACCAGCGCCAGGCCGACGACGATCGGGGTGTAGATCCGGGAAAATTTGGTGATGAACAACTCGACTTTGGATTTGTTGTTGGTGGAATTTTCAATGAGATTGATGATTTTTGCCAGGGTGGAATCGTTATATTCGCGAATCGCGCGGATGTGGATGACTTCGCCGACGTTGATGTTTCCGGAAAGCACTTCAAAACCGACATCCACACGTTTAAGTTTGGCTTCCCCGGTCAACTCGCTGGTGTTCAAACTGGTCGACCCGAGAATGACTTCCCCGTCAACGGGGATTCGTTCGCCATTTTTGATGACCAGCACATCTCCGACTTTGATTTGCATGGGGTCTTTGATGACGATTTTTCCATCGGTCGAAAGCACATTCGCATATTCGACTTTGATGTCGATGAGAGCCGAGATTTCTTGTTTGGACTTATTGACGGCGCGGGTTTGAAGATGTTCTCCGATCGAATATAGGGTGATGACGGCGATCGCTTCTTCATGCTTTCCGATCAACATCGCCGCGAACGTGGCGATGATCATCAAAGTGTTTTCGTCGAAAAACGAAAGGTGGCGGATATTGCGAATTTGCCGGATGAGCAACTTAGAGATCAACAGAGCGTATCCTACCCAATACAGGATGGTCGTGACGATCGGGGGAATCAGAGAAAAGTCGAACAGTTGCGGAATTCGAAAAAATCCGAAGTTGAGCATGATGATCAGCAGACCGAGCATCACCCAGAAGTAATCGCGGAAAAAACCCCGTTTTGGGGCTTCAGGTTTATTTTCATAATAGAAAACATCGATGTTGTCTTCCAATCCATCCACGATTTCGGTGATCTCTTTTAAGGCACGTTGCTCGTTGTACGGATCCTTGAAATCGACCAGCAATATTTGGTTGGCGAAGTTGAAACTCGCGCTATTCACATAGGCTAAGTGAGAGACCCGACGTTCGATTTTGTTGATGCAGTTTGCGCATGACAGGTTTTTCATTACGATTTTTCTGATCATTTCCTGCTCCGTCCCGGTGCCTGATATTTATAAAGAAAGCGAATAAGTTTGATGAAAGTGGGTTTATTAAAATATTTGACTATCTTTATTATACAAATTAACCGGATTTTGTCAATTTATCAATGGAATATGGCACGGACTGATCGGGCAAATCTTTCCGTTTTGGGAAACAATCCATCTTGTTGGCAAACGGCCGTCCGTGTGATACAATAGAAAAGACGAGGTGACAGCTATGGATTGGCTCAAAATCGCGAAAAAATACGAACCCTATTTTATTGAAAAAACTCGCTCCTTATTACAGATTCCCACCCTTTTGGATCATTTCGATCCCGCTCGGACCGAGGCTCCTTTCGGAGACCCGATCCGAAAAGCGCTGGATTTTGTTCTGAATCTCGCTGAATCCGAAGGTTTTCTGGTAAAAAATGTATTAAATTACGCCGGTCATGTCGAGCTCGGTGATGGCAAAGAAATCCTCGGAATTCTGGGACATCTCGATGTCGTTCCGGTCGGGGGAAAATGGACCTACGGTCCGTTTGATGCCGTAATGAACGACGGAAAAATTTATGCTCGCGGATCCATGGACGATAAAGGCCCGACGATGGCTGCCTATTT
>JAKLGB010000087.1 GCA_022710895.1 Bacillota bacterium | reverse complement strand
AAACAGTTGTTGACCGACAAGAAACAAACACTTTCCGAAGAACAGCGAAAGGCCATTTGCGAAGAATTCGACAAACTTTACATCTATGAGTCCACGAGTTTCGACAACGGCGATTTCACGTACGAAGATGTTTCTTTCTTGTTGGAAGATCATTCACGCATTTTTCCCGATAAGGACGAAAACGTCCGCAAAGCCATCATCAACAATTATCACGCCTTGAATACCGTTCACCGTCTTGCCCGCGAGCAACAGCCGATTACCGAATCGATTGTCAAAGATTTGCACCAAATGCTGGTCGAGGGCATTCTTCCGGGCGGCATGTACCGCTCGCGCGATTTGTTCATCTTGGGTGCCAAGCACGTTCCCCCATCGTATTTGAAAATCTTCAAAAAGATGGACGATTATTTTGCCGAAATGGAAAACCCCGCATTAAAAGGATTGGAAAAAGCGGCTTTCGTTCATTTGGAAATCCTCAAAATCTATCCTTTCATGGATGCCAACGGCCGGTTGGCGCGGCTATTGATGAATTACCAATTGGAATTGGATGGATTCTTGCCCATCTCGATCACGAAAGGTCTGAGAAACCAATATTTTTCCAACATCGACGAATACAAAATCAACAAGAACATCCTTCCCTTTACCGAGTTTTTGGCGGGTTTGGAAGAAAAGCGAATTCACGAGTTTTTGAACAGAGGGTGAAACAAACCCTCTTTTTTTCGGGGGGCGGTCGTTCCTCCGGGGAGGTTTTCCGCGGTGATTGATGTCCGTTTTCCTTTCAGCGATGTCCAAAGGTTGTCCTTTTATCTCGCAACCGAAGAATATTTGGCCATCCATTACCCCGCAAGGGAATATTTCTTCCTTTGGCAGGTCGATCCCTCCGTCATTTTCGGGCGGAACCAGTTGATCGAAAATGAAGTTAATTTGAACTATTGTCGCGAGCACGGAATCCGGATGTTCCGGAGAAAATCCGGCGGAGGATGTGTTTACGCCGATTTTTCCAATATCATGTTTTCTTTCGTCACCCCCGATTTCAATAAGGATTTTGTCTTTGATAAGTATCTGGGCAGCGTGGTCGGGATTTTGCGAGGTTTGGGGCTTGATGCCCGTTTCTCCGGTCGCAACGACATCTTGATCGGCGACCTGAAAGTGTCGGGAAACGCTTTTTATCGGGTGGGTTCGATGGCGGTCGTCCACGGAACGATGTTATTTGACACCGACTTGTCGGTGATGGTTCAGGCGATCACCCCGGCCAATGAGAAATTGCTGTCCAAAGGGATTGATTCCGTGCGTCGCCGAGTGACCAATCTTTCGGAACACCTCGACATCGACATCGAGACCTTCAAAGAAACGATGCGCTCCCGGTTATGCGATTCGACCCTCACTTTGAGCGAAAGCGACATCGCGGGGATCCGGGAAATCGAGAAGACCTATTTGGATGAAGCTTTCATCTACGGAAAAAACCCCCGTTTCACCCTGACCCGCAAAGGATATGTCAAAGCCGGATCGATCGAAGTCGATTTCGAAATCAAAAACAACATCGTCAAGAAAGTCAACCTCCAAGGCGATTATTTTCTGATCGGAGAATTGGACGCCCTGCTCGACCGTTTGCAGGGCCTCGAATTCACCAAAGAAGCTTTTACAAAAGCCTTGGAAGGCATTGATCTTTCTGACATTGTCATGCGCTTGGATTTGGCCGATTTCTTACAAATCATCTTTCAATGACTTTGGGTTATGCTATAATAAAAAATTGAGGTGGATGCACAAATGGAGGAATTTTTAAAGACTTGTCTTTATGATCGTCATGTGGCGCTCAACGCCAAAATGGAGCCCTTCGCCGGGTACTGGATGCCGATCAGTTACACCGGAATCATCGAGGAACACCAAGCGGTTCGGCATGCCTGTGGCATGTTCGACGTTTCCCACATGGGTGAAATCCGGGTTTATGGAAAAGATGCCGTGGCGTTCGTGGAATACATCACCACCAACGAGATCGCCTCAAAACCGAACGGAAAGGTCATTTACGGATTGTTTTTGTATGAAAACGGAACCTGCGTCGACGACCTCCTGACCTACAAGAAATCCGATACCGAATTGTTTCTTGTCGTCAACGCCTCCAACGTCGCCAAGGACTATGCTTGGATTGTCGACCATACCGAGGGATTTGACGTTTTGGTTCGCAACGAATCCGACGATTGGTCCGAAGTGGCCGTCCAAGGCCCTCAGGCCGAAACCATCGTCCAAGAACAGATGGGGATCGTTTTGACGGATCTTGGGTTTTACACGTTCAAAGAGGTCGTGTGGAACGACCATGATCTTTTGATTTCCCGCACCGGGTATACCGGCGAAGACGGTTTTGAAATCTACGGCGACGCCTATGCCGTCGCCGAGGTCTGGGATTTGCTGGCGCACTCGGGAAAAGTTCTCCCCTGCGGTCTGGGTTGTCGCGACACGCTCCGCTTTGAAGCTTCGCTACCGCTCTATGGTCATGAAATCTCCGAGCGGATCACTCCCATCGAAGCCGGACTCGGAAGTTTCGTCAAATTCGAAAAACCGAACTTCATCGGCAAAGCCGCGCTTTTGAAACAGAAAGAAGAAGGAATCAAACAAAAATTGGTCGGCATTGAACTGACCGAAAAAGCCATTCCCCGTCAAGGATACGAAGTCTATTCTGGGGAAACCTTGATCGGAACCGTGACGACGGGGTATTTGTCCATTTCCTTGGACAAACCGATCGCCAACGCCTTGATCAATGCCGAATTTGCCAAGATCGGCGATCCGATTTTCGTCCTCATTCGCAAGAAAAAGGTTCCCGGAATCCTCCGGAACCGTCAATACTATAAGAAAAATTATAAACAATGACAGGAGAGAAAATCATGAGCAAAGTCGTAGAAGGACTGTATTATGCTTCCAGCCACGAATGGCTGAAAATCGAAGGCAACATCGGCATCGTCGGCATCACCGATTATGCGCAATCCTCTTTGGGAACCATCGTTTTCGTTGATCTTCCCGAAGCGGGAACGGCCGTCAAGGCGGGAACCGAATTCGGAGCCGTTGAATCGGTGAAGGCCGCTTCCGATTTGATCTGCCCGGTGTCCGGCAAAGTCTTGGAAGCCAATCCCGAAGCCGCCGATGATCCCGAAGCGATTAACCGCGACGCTTTCGGAACGTGGCTGATCAAAGTCGAACTGGCGAATCCTTCCGAAGCGAAGGCCCTGCTGACCGCGGAACAATACCGCCCTCTCAGCAAGTGACCGAGGCGGATCCGATGTTCAAATATTTCCCCCATACGGAGGAAGATCGGCGCGCCATGCGCGAACGGATCGGCATTCGCTCGGAAGCTGAGCTGTTCCGGGACATCCCCAAGGATGTCCTCTTTCGTCGCGATTATGATCTCCCTTCCGCTCAATCGGAAATCGAATTGCGAAAAACCTTGGCCGCGTTGGAAGCCAAAAACACCCCAAAGATTTGTTTCGGGGGGATGGGCGTTTACGACCATTACTCCCCCGCGGTACTTTCTCAGTTGACAGCACGCCAGGAATTCTTGACCGCATACACCCCCTATCAGCCGGAAGTGGCCCAAGGGACTTTGCAATATATCTTTGAATTCCAGTCGATGGTGACGATGCTCACCGGGATGGAAGCGGCCAACGCTTCGATGTACGACGGACCCACCGCCTGTGCGGAAGCGATGTTCATGGCGGCGAGCATCGCCCGCCGCGATACCCTTCTCGTCTCCGCCACCGTCTCCCCGCATGTCATGGCCGTTCTTTCGACCTATGCCCATTTTAAAGGTCTTCGCTTGGAAACCGTCGGCGAAACCGGCGGACTCACCGACCGTGAGGATCTTCACCGCCTTCTGAACCCGTTAGTGGCCGGCTTGATCGTCCAAAAACCCAATCGCTACGGCATCGTCGAAGATTATTCGGGTCTTTCCGAACTTCTTCACGGGCAAAATTCCGTGTTGATCGAATATGCCGACCTCTCGACCCTGGCGGTTCTGAAGACGCCCGGTGAAGATGGGGCGGACATCGCTTGCGGTGATTGTCAGTCCCTGGGAATGCCGATGGCATTCGGGGGACCTTATCTCGGCTATCTCGCCACCAAAAAGGCCCATGTTCGCAAAATGCCCGGGCGCATCGCCGGTCAGTCCTTCGATAAAAACGGGAAACGGGCTTTCGTCTTGACCCTTCAAGCCCGCGAACAGCATATCCGCCGCGAAAAAGCCAATTCGAACATTTGCTCGAACCAGTCGCTGATGGCCCTCCATGCCACGATTTACCTATCGTTGCTCGGACCCGAAGGGCTCAGGGAAGTCAATCGGCTTTCCCACGCGGGAGCTCGATATCTGGAAGAAAAACTGCTGGCCACGGGCAAGTTCGTCCGTGAATTCCAACAACCGTACCTGAAGGAATTCGTCCTGCGTACGCCTTTGCGACCCGAACTGATCGCCAAAGCCCTTTCGGAAGCCGGATTCTTCGGTGCCATTCCCTTGGGCGATTGGGAAGAAGGTCAGGGAGTTTTGGTGGATTTCGCCGTCACCGAACAACGCTCGTCGGCGGAAATCGACCGCTTTGCGGCCGTGTTGGGAGGCCTATCATGCTGAAGTATGATCGTCTCGTATTTGAAATCAGCGTTCCCGGCCGCCGGGGGTATTCGCTCCCGGAAAACCGCTATCCGCAGGATTCCTTGGATGATCTCGGAAATCTGGGTCGCGAGATTCCCCTCCCGTTACCCGAATGTTCCGAACTGGACGTCGTCCGTCATTTTACCCTCTTGTCGCAAAAGAACTTCGGGGTGGAAACCGGCATGTATCCCTTGGGTTCCTGCACGATGAAATACAACCCGAAAATCAATGATGAAGCGGCT
>JAKLGB010000086.1 GCA_022710895.1 Bacillota bacterium | reverse complement strand
ACCGTTACGTTTGACGAGCAGATCTTGAGGGCGGATAATTTCTTCCAAGAGGTATCCCAAATTCCGAATCGTCTCATCCCCGATTTTGGCAGTATATTTTGCATTGATGGCTTGGATGTTGTCAATTTGGATAAAGTAGAGTTGAATGTTGGGTTCTTCTGATCCTGAAGAAAAAATCCGTAAGCGCTCCTCCAGATGTTGCCGGAGAAAAACCTCGTTATAATACCCGGTCAACGGATCCTTTGTCATCTTCTCCAATGTGAGGCGAAGGCTTTTTTCCAAAGTGGCAACTTGGGATTCCAAAATCGTTTTTTCCATCCCGATCGTTTCCAGACGGCGTTCGGATTCACCCAAGATGGAACGAAATACCGTCGGAATTTCGATTCCCGACAAGGTCCGTAATTGTACGATCAACGGTTCGACGGCCAAAAGCCAACCGATTCCGCGAGTGCGTCGGACCGTGTCCAAAAGGTCGTCCAAAACTTTAGGACCGGTCATCGGGGATTGAACTTCCAAGGATTCCCAATCCACCGGAAAAATCGGTTCAGGAATGGCTTCGTGCAACGCTTCCAGACCGTGGATTGATTTCCATTTTTGCAAAATTTGGTGACAGGCCGCTTGGTAATCGGGCAACCCCCCGTTCTCTTCACGACGGGTGAACCCCAGATTCTGATTAAAGAATTCGATCTTGGACAAGGCCTCCGCATAAGCCGAAATGGCCTCCCGATCCAAAACCCATCCCGACTGCGTAATGGCCAATCGGGGATTGGCCTCGGCAATTTTCTGTAAAGCCGGACGCAAAAAATCGCTGGAAGGGACGTAATTCAAGCAGAAATCCTTGGTTTGCCGGATCCGTTCTGCCAATTCGTGACTGGCAGAGCGGGGTTCAGCAAGATCGAATAGGTAGTGTGAAAACAAAAGTCCCGAGGTGGCGTCGAAGGTCGCAAAAGACATGGATGTGATGATGAACGGCGTGGGGATGAACCGCAGAATTCGTCCGGTGGCCAAGATTAAACTCTCATCTTCCTTGGCCACGAGTTTTAAAGGCATTCCTTGGGCCGAAAGGTTCATCAGCCGATCGAGTTTCTCATCGACAACAAATGTCGGATTTGCCCCAGCATCGCGAAAAGCCGTCATCGTGGATACGAGCTGACGTTCCATCCCCGGAGCGACGACATAACGAAGGTGGTCCAAGGGAAGGATCGATTGCAACTGGTGAACCAAACGCTGGAAGTCACTATGCTCGCCGACGCCGAACAAAACCATTTCGGATCCATCGACCAAAACCGTCGGTGTCGGCATCATGGGTCCGGTATCATCGGGACGGTCAAGGAGATACAGATGGTTTTCAATGGTTCGGGGTTCGGGAATCATTATGTTCGGAAAAGTATTGGGCATGGAAAACACCGCCTTTTTCTACTCATCATTATATCTTCTTTTGACCAAACAACCAAGAGATGCCAGGAAAAACCCCTGCATTTTCCTTTGTTGCCATCAAGTCTGTGATATAATGATAGTAAAGAATGTTTGGGGGAGACGAAACGATGCGAAAGGGCTTAATAGGCCTCGGCCTGGTTTTGATGGTGCTGGTTCTTTGGGCTTGTACTCCTTCGGATCGCCTGGATTTATCCGCCGAGAATACGGTAGATGCGCCCATCGTGATCGATCAGGAACAACTGGGGGCCAAAATTGCCGCCGGGGATTCGTTCGCGCTCCTGATCACCTCTGTTTGGTGTTCGACCTGTCAGGATTTCTCCCCTCTGTTGAACGAAATCATTGTTCAACGGCAGATCATCGTCTACGAAATCGTCATCGAAGATGGGTTCGCCGCCGACAATCCCCTCGTTCCCTACCAATACACACCGACATTCGTCTTGTGGAAGAACGGTGAGATCTGGACTAAGATCGATGCGGTATCACAACCGAAAACTTTCGATTCCGTACGTTCCTTTGAATCTTTTCTCAAAAAATGGGTCCTTTTATCGTAAAAAAACAACGGCGGTTTGCCGTTGTTTTCATTTCAGTTTCGCGAAAATGGCCTTTTTGACCACATCCGGGACAAACGGGGAAACGTCGCCCTTAAACACGGCCAATTCCCGGACAGAGGAAGAGGACAAGAACGAATAGCGACCCTCGGTCATCAAGAATACCGTGTCGATTTCATTTGAAATCGTTCGGTTGAAATTCGTTTGCTGAAACTCATAATCGTAATCGGTCACGGCTCGCAGCCCGCGAAGGATATGAGTGGCCCCCAGTTGGCGGCAATGTTCGACGGTGAGGATGTCGGAACGGATCACTTCGATGTTGGGAATGTCCTTCAGAACTTCCTTGACCAGTTCGAACCGTTCTTCGGCGGAAAACATCATCTTCTTGTTGGGGTTTCGTGAAACCGCCACGTACAATTTGTCGAATAGTTTGGCCCCGCGAGTGGCAATGTCGACATGTCCAAAAGTGATTGGATCGAAACTTCCCGGATAAAACCCGATTTTCATTTTGCATCCCTCCATCGATAGAATGTGAAGCGCGTATTTCCTTCCACCGCATCGCGGAAAGCGACAAGATCTTTCACCGCGTCTGTCGGTGGTTTTTGTTTGTCGTTTTCGGCGACGACAACTCCTTGATCGTTCAAGATTCGGTATTGTGAGATCATTTCCAAAGCGGTGACCACGAGATCGGAGGCGTAGGGGGGGTCAAGAAAAACGAGATCGAACTTTTCCCGCGTCGTTCGTAAAAAGGCGATCCCGTCCTGGAGAAGCGTGACGGCGGTGGGGGAGGATCCCAATGACAGCGACTCGATGTTGCTCCGCAGTACACGGAAAGCATCCCGATCGGATTCGACGAACCATACACGGCCTATCCCACGGCTCAAGGCTTCGAGTCCGAGGGCCCCGCTGCCGGCAAAGAGGTCCAAAGCTTGTCCACCGTCAAAATACTGACCGAGGATATTGAACAATTTTTCTTTGTTCCTGTCCGTCGTCGGGCGGGTCGTGTCAAAGGACGCTTCCCGAAGTTTTCGACCTTTCAAGGTCCCTGAAATGATGCGGAGCATCGTCATCACCTGTTGACCATTGTATCATTGCGGCCCCATTATATCAAGAAACAACCGCAAAAAAACCCGGGAGACGTTCCCGGGTTTCGCATTCAATGGTTATAGGTAATGTCTTCGACCGTCGCCCGATCCAATCGTTTCACCAATTCGGTCACGATGCGGACCGCATGATCGTAATCGTCCTCGTGAATGATCGAGGTGTGGGAATGGATATAGCGGCTGGGAAGGCAGATGGCGATCGAGGGGCAGCCGTTGTGGGAAAGGTGCATCTTGCCGGCATCGGTTCCGCCTTGACGGAGAAAACTCAGTTGATAAGGAATGTGGAGTTCTTCGCACATGGCCACGATGTACTCTCGCAACCCGACGTGTCCGACCATGGAGCTGTCATAAAACATCAAAGCCGGACCTTTGCCTAATTCGCATTCTTTTCCGCCTCCGGGGTAATCGGTGGCGATGGTTACGTCCAAAGCAATGCCGATGTCGGGGGCGACAAGGTTCGCGGCGGTTCCCGCCCCGCGCAATCCAACTTCTTCCTGAACGGTCCCGACGGCAAAAAAGCGGTTCGGATGGGTGGCTTTCTGCAAGTTTTGCAAGACTTCGATCGCCAAAGCGATCCCGATGCGGTTGTCAAAGGCCTTTGCCAGGAGATATTTGGGATTTGCCAACGGGCGGCTCTCAATCCACGGGGTGATCATGTCTCCGATCCGGATTCCTTGGGACTCGGCTTCTTCTTTGCTGGCGACGCCGATGTCAAGATACATCTCTTTCAAGTCGACGACTTTCGCTTTTTCCTCGGGAGAAAGAATGTGCGGGGGTTTCGATCCCACCACACCGAGAAGCGTTTTTCCGTCTTTGGTCGTCACGAGAAACTGTTGCGACAAGACGACATGGCCCCACCATCCTCCGGCGGGGATGAAACGCAGGTATCCTTCTTTGGTGATTTCGCTGACCAGAAAGCCGATTTCATCCATATGTCCGGCGACCATGATACGAGGGCCGGAGGTATCGCCGATCTTTTCGACGACGATCGAGCCGAGGTTGTCGTAACGGACCGAACCCAGACCTTCGGCGATATTCCGAAAGTAGGTGCGGACTTGTTTTTCATTGGCGGGGATGCCATTCAACATGGTTAATTCTTGCAAAAGTCGATTCATCGGAAAACATCCTTTCATTGATAGATCATACAGATAACCGGAAAACATAAAAAAAGGGACGAGCGAGGGGAAATCACTCCGGCAGAAAGCATACTTATGTTTAGGTGGGCGTCTCTTGTCGTCTCCGTCAGGATTCCCAAACGAGTGGGCATTCAACACGGGAGGGACCTTGACTCCCTAGGAAAAACTTTGGTGCCTCGCGGTGAGTGATTTCCCCTTACCCGACCACAATTGTATTATATACAATTCAAAGTGCCTTGTCAAGGAGGCCGCCGAAACGAAAAAAAAACGACCGGAGTTGTCTCCGACCGTCGAGGTTAAGATCAGTTGCGAGGATTTTTGATGTTTGCATGAGCTGCTGCCAAACGGGCGAGCGGAACCCGGAAGGGTGAGCAGGAAACATAGGAGAGGCCGATGCTGTGGCAGAATTCCACCGAAGAGGGCTCGCCGCCATGTTCGCCGCAGATCCCGAGTTTGATGTCGGGGCGGACGGTTTTGCCCAGATCGGCGGCCATTTTCATCAGTTTACCGACGCCCTTGGTATCGATATGAGCGAACGGATCTGATTCGAAAATCTTTTTGTTATAGTATTCGCCGAGGAATTTTCCGGCATCGTCACGGCTGAAACCGAAGGTCATCTGCGTCAAGTCGTTGGTTCCGAAACTGAAGAACTCGGCTTCTTTCGCAATTTCATCCGCTAAAAGGGCTGCGCGAGGGATTTCGATCATCGTACCGACGAGATAATGCAGTTTTACGCCGGCTTTG
>JAKLGB010000085.1 GCA_022710895.1 Bacillota bacterium | reverse complement strand
TCTCGACCAACCCGGGAACCACGATCGGAATCATCGGCTTCCCGCTTTCCGACGGGACGATGATCTACGATACCCCCGGCGTCATCAACAAACACCAATACACCCATTACCTCACCCGCCCGTCCTACAAATTGACGGTTCCGAAAAAAGAGATCAAACCGCTCGTTTTCCAACTTTCGGAAGGACAGACCCTGTTTTTCGGCGGCTTGGCTCGCATCGACATCGTTAGCGGGGAAACCGGGGACCGAATCAACGTCGTCACCTATTTCGCCAACACGTTGAACGTTCACCGGACGAAAACGGAGCGCGCGGACGAACTGTACGCCACCAAGCTTTACTCGCTCCTGACCCCCCCTTTCCGGCCCGAAGAGAACGTTCCGAAATGGGTTTTCCATGATTTCAAAATTCGTGACAATCTCAAATACGACATCGTCTTTTCGGGTTTGGGTTTCGTGACGTTGCGCGGCCCCTTCAATATTCGGACCCACGCCCCCTTTGTCGTCGGCGTCTATGTCCGACCGGCGATCATTTGAAATGAGATCCTTCGCGGAATTGTTGCCGATGGTGGAAGAGCGCATCGGCACGAGAAACGGTTCCCACCGTTTCCACCATACCATGGGAGTGGTCGCCACGGCGGAACAATTGGCGATTGCCCATGGGGTGGATGTCGAAAAAGCCAAAATCGCCGCCTTATTGCACGATGTTTCCAAGCATGATGCGTTCGATGCCCAACGGAAACTGATCGCTCAACATTACGGAGAATCGTTTGCCCGCTCTTGGCCCAACCAATTGCTGCACGGATTCACGGCGGCGATCTATGCCAAGGAAACGTGCGGGATCGACGATCCCGACATTCTCGCCGCCATCGAAAATCATTCGGTCGGGCGCCCCGGGATGTCGTTACTGGAAAAAATCGTTTTTGCGGCGGATTTTCTCGAACCCGGACGGGGCAAAGATCCCGCGGGAATTCGCGAGTTGGCTCTTGTCCAATTAGATCGCGCCATCGCCAAAATCATCCGTTTTTCTCTCGATCATGTCCGGAAAATGGGATATGAAATCGCCCCACTCTCTTTGGAAACCCAAGCCTTTTACGATCCATATTTGGAGGATGCCGAATGAACGAACCACTGAATCGCGCGGTCAAAGCCCTGAAGGACCTGAAACTGACAGACATCCGCATTTATGATTTCCGCGGTGTTTCGCCCTTCTTTGATTATCAGGTTCTCTCCACCGGCCAATCCGAGCGTCAGGTTCAGGCATCCGTGCGTCGCATCATCGACGCTTTGCCCGACTGCGACACCTCGCGGATCGAAGGCGCCGCCGAAGGTCGTTGGATCTTGTTCGATTTAGGGAACCTGATCGTCAACGTTTTTCACAAAGACGAGCGGGAATATTATCAGTTGGAAAAACTGTTCGTCGAACGCGAAGAACTCGATCCCGAGGCTCTCGAACATGGAATATGATTATTTAGCCAGTTTTTACGATGCTTTCATCGATGAGGACATATACCGCCGATATTTGGAATTGATGGACCGATATACCGCCCCCGGATCGCTTTTGGATATCGGATGCGGTACGGGAACCCTTTCGGTGGAACTGGCCTCCCGCGGTTATTCCGTGACCGCCACCGACATCTCCGAAGACATGCTTTCCATCGTGGCGTACCGCACCCGGGAAGCCGGGGTCGAATTGCAGATTTTCGTTTATGACATGCTCGACCCGATCGGGGATCATTTCGATGTCGTCGTCGCGGCGATGGACGTCTTGAATCATCTCGCCGATTTGGAAGACGTTCATTTCGGTCTCACGAACATCTTTGAGGCCTTAAGCCCTAACGGAGTCTTTCTGTTCGATGTTCTTTCCGCCGAGTACATCGATGCTTTGGACGGTTACGTCGAGGATTCCGAAGAATTTCATTTTCATTGGGAGAGCCATCGGGGCAAGAACGAGCATTCCATCGTACATACGGTGACTTTGCATCTTCCCGACGGCGATCATGACGTCAACATCTACGAACAGACCCACGATCTTCCCCGATACGAGGAACTGATTCGCCGAGTGGGGTTCACGGTTTTGGAGAAGATCCCGCTCCCCGAAAGAACGATTTTCGTTTGTCAGAAGAAAGAAAAATAACAGACAAAAAGCCCCAAGGACGTATGATGTTGACGAGGTGATAACATGCTCTCGTTTCTCAAACGCTATTCGGGCTTTTTTTTGTTGCTCGCGGGGATCGTCGGTCTTGTGGTTCTCAATGTGACCCAACCCGACCGTGAAACCGCGATTTCGGTTCAAACCACCGCCGCCTCCGCCGTCCCTTTGGGGAATACCGCCGGATCTGCGACGTTTTCGACGACAGCCCCTCTCACCGCCGTCGTCTCCGACTATGTGTTCGTCGATCTCCACGGAGCGGTGCTCCGACCGGGGGTTTATCGAGTCAGGTCGGGAAGCCGCATCGGAGAAGTGATTTCCCTGGCCGGTGGAACCGTCGCCGGGGCGGATTTGTCTCAAATCAACCAAGCAAAGATCGTCGGGGACGAAATGGTCATCGTCGTCCCTTGGGTGCTGACGGTTCCCGATAGCGAAGCGGAAGAACCGGCTGCCCCCTCGACGATCTGCGTGGACGTCAAAGGAGCGGTCCTCCATCCCGGAATGGTATTTTTGCCCGAGGGATCGCGAATCGACGATGCGGTGAAGGCGGCGGGGGGAATGACGGCGGAAGCCGATTCCTCGAGTCTCAACCTGGCCGCCCGGTTGACGGACGGACAGATCGTCCTCGTTCCGGCCCGAGCCGTGGGAACCGCGGCACCGGAAGCCGGTTGGGTTCCCGGATACGGGTACGTGGCGGTTCGGGGCGAGGTCGTCCGTCCCGGGCTCTATTACGTGAAGGTCTCCACAACGCTCCGCGAAATCCTGCAATTGGCCGGGGGCTTGACGCTGGAAGGTTCCGCGGGCAATTTGAATTTGGACGAAGCCATCGTTCCGGGTTCGACGATCACGGTGTTGACGGAAACCGAGGTGTTTGCGTTGTTGCACCCGACGGAGGGCGGAGGAACCACCCCCACCGAACCGTCGTCGGGGAATCAGAAAACGCTCATTAACATCAACACCGCCAGGGTCGACGAATTGGACACCTTGTATGGAATCGGACCGGTGCTCGCCCAAAACATCATCGATTACCGGGCGGAAAACGGATATTTCGAATGCATCGAAGACATCATGAGGGTCAGCGGAATCAAATCCAGCATCTATGAAAACATCAAGGACGACATTACAGTTTGAAACGGGGTGTCTGATTCATCCCGCTTTGGCTACGGTTTTCGCGGCCCTTTGCGCCGGTCATGTGGTCGCTTGGGTGGCTTGGGCCGGAGAAATGTTGTTCTTGCGAATAAGACTGCGCCGGCTGTTCTGGCCGGCGCTGTTGTTATCCGGAATCGTCTGGGGATCGATGCTTTGGTGGGAATCACGGTTCGACCCGCCCGCCAAGACGACTTATGAAGGGTGGGTCGTCGAGGTTGGGACCGAAGATTACGTTCTGCGCACCGAACAAGGGAAATTTTTGGTACGGCCGGGAACCACGGAGATGCCGATGGCCGGAGACGAAGTTGAAATTCGAGGCGATCGGGGTGCCACCACGTTTTCGCGGATTCCGCACACTTTCGATTATCGCAAATTTCTTTCTGCGGAAGGAATCGTCGGCGTTCTTTACGCAAAAGAGGTCCATATTCTCGGGCACCGGTTCACCCTAAATCAGATCCGAACTGCGGTTCGCGATTATCTGCAATCGACCTTCCCGGGAGAAGAGGGCGGGTTGATGACGTATGTCCTCCTAGGCGATAATGATCTACTTTCCGCCGCCACGACCGAAGCGGTCAACGACTTGGGGATTTCGCACCTGTTTGCGATTTCGGGAATGAATGTGGCGATGATGGCGGCGTTTTTGGAACGACTCCTGAAAACTCTTTACCTCCGCCGCGAATGGCGTCAGGGGATTGTGCTCGGGATGTTGGGCATTTACACCGTAATTGCCGGATGCCCGATATCCTTGGTGCGAGCGGCGTTGATGGTCGGGTGCGTCTACCTTAAGGAAGGGGGAAAGTGGCCGTTTACGCGTTTGGACACCCTCAGCATGATCCTCATCGGCTGTTTGATCCTTCGTCCGGCCAGTTTGGGGACCTTAGGTTTTCAACTCAGCTTCCTCGTGACCTTCGCGATTCTTTTAGGAAAAAACCTTCTGAAAACGGAAGGAGAATTGCGGGGCATCCTGAAAATCGGTCTGTATGCCAACCTCGTGGCTTTACCGCTGTTGTTGGCGGTCAACCACCGGTTTAATCCCCTGTCGATCCCCGCCAACCTTTTTTTTGTGATGTTCGTGGAGCGGCTTCTGTTTCCACTGACGTTCCTGACGGCGTTCATACCCGGTTTTTTTCCGCTGTTCCGTTGGGTTTCGACCCTGTTTCAGGCCGGGGTTTGCCGTTTGGCGACCATCGACGTCGCCGTCCATTTCAATTTCATCACCGATTTCGGGAAAGTCTTGTATTTCCTCGGGATCGGAGGCCTTTTGAAGGCCGCTGAACAAAAACGGGACATGCGGAAAATCTTGATCGCCTTAATCCTGCTTCTAATGAGCGAATGGTTCGCCGGGACTTTGCCAGGAGTGACCTATGTACGGGTCTTGGACGTGGGGCAAGGGGATGCGATCCATATCCGCAACGGAGCGGTCAACGTCTTGATCGACACGGGAAAACCCGATTCTTATGACGCTTTGATCGGGTATTTTCGCGGAGAGAACATTCGAAAAATCGATGCGGTGTTTCTGACGCACGATCATGAGGACCATACCGGGGAAATTCAAGATTTGGCGCGAGAATTTCCCATCGGAGTAATTTTCACGGGGTACGATTTACCTTCTTTGTCGGGATTGCCCCACTCGATGGTCGTCACCGGGGAGGAAGTTCACGTGGGGGGATTAACGTTCTCGGTGCTGTCTTCTTGTCCCGAAGCGCTTGACGAAAACGATCGGTCGCTCGTGCTTTC
>JAKLGB010000084.1 GCA_022710895.1 Bacillota bacterium | reverse complement strand
CGCCTTTGGCTTCGAATTCAAGGGCAATCGCCCGGTCGTACACTTTATCGGTGATGGTGAAGGTGGAGTCATCCTTGTTCGCAGTGCCGATGAACCAGACGTTCAGCGGAACATTGATTTTTCCGTTCAAAACTTTCAGAGGATCCGAAGGTTTGGAATCGGGGACGAGGTCAATCTTCCATTCGGAAGGATCGGGCATTTCCATGATGGATAGGAATTCCGCAAAATAGTACTCAATGCGGGCGAGGTTCATTTCATCGAGAACGATGAAATTGACGTCTTTGCGATAGGAGGACTCATAGAGAGCCTTCAGAAAGTCGGTTTCGTTGAAGCGTTTGGTGAATTCGTTCAGGTACCCGAGAATCTCCGCCCGGTCACGCCAAGAGGGTTGAACCGAAATAATGGACGCCGAGTTGGAAAAGAACTTTGCCATCGCATAAGGAAGGGACGTTTTTCCGGTTCCGGATATACCTTGAAGGATGATCACTTTGGAAGCCGCCATGCCCGCGAAGAACAGCGAGATCATCTTCGGCTTATAATAAAGTTTCAAAGCGTAAGCAGCGTAATTGACGAATCGAGTCACCATCTCCGGAAGCGTGACGAAATCGGATTCTTCCATGTAAATATGAGTGTCTTTTCCGGCGTATTCTTTGTCCACGGCAATCAACTTGACAAACCGCGAAGGCCCTGCGGGCTGTTGGGGCTGGGGTGTTTCCTGAGTTCCCATTCCGCCTTGCATACCCCCGGCCATCATTCCCGGGCCACCGCCCATCATGATCGTCGTCGTCCCGCCGCCGCCACCCGCCATTCCGATGGCGGGTTGGATGAAGGTCCGCCCCGGCATTCCTCCGCCGACCGCTCCGGTGATGATCTGTTCCGACTGCTGTCCGGTTGAGGCGTTGATTCCGAGTTGCGAGACTTTCATGGCCAAGATTTGGTTCTTTTCATCGACCAAAGAAACGACTTTGTCGTTTAGGTTGGCAATTTCATCGATCAATTCGTTTTTCTCGATTTCGACACGCCGGAAAGAGGCGTATTTTCGAAACCAAAGAATGATGCGGGCAATGACGAATAAAATCAGGGAAATATTCAAAAGGAAGGTCACGATGACCATGATCCAAGAAATGATGTTGAATGCGGCCGAATGGGCAATGAGGATTTGGAAATAGTACTTGATGTTTTCAAAGAGAGCGACGAAGACGTCTCTCCAAATGGCTTTGAAGAAATTGCCGACATCTTTCCAAAAACGGACGAACAGGTCGACATAAAAAACCGAGAATTCATTCACGTGTCTATTCCCTCCTCTCGTCCGAAGCAGGCGTCAGTCTCAATCGAGGCGGGCTATTCGGTTTTTTTCTCCGCCTCGAGTTTGGCTTTCATTTCAGCTTCCAATTGAGCCTTGGCCATGGCCACGGCTTCTTCTTGCATCTTGACGCGGTCGCCAAGGGCTTTTTGTACATTGTATTCAGAGATGATTTTAATGAAGCGGACGATTTCATACACCAAGAACGCGAAGCAGGGCAGCACGATGAAAAGGAAGAATCCCAAGGAGGACTTCAGAAAGTCCACAAAGCCGCCGATTCCGATCAGCTTTCCTCCGGTCCATTGTCCGACAATGTCGTTGGCAACGACAGCACCGGGGTCGGGTTGATTCGTGTTGTCGCCGCGCGTATAAAACCAAAGCCGGTCATTCGAGATGTCATAAATGCGGTGGGTATTGTAAATAGTAACGAGAACCCCGTCTTGTTGGACCTGCATCCGATAGGTGATGACATCACCCTCTTCAAGATCGTCGACGTTCACGTCGGTGTCGATGAAAATCAGATCGCCCTTCCGAAACGTATTGGCCATGGAGTTCGATTGAACGGCCAAGGTCTCGACCCCGAAAATGGTAATCTTGTTGGAATCCTGATCCGAAAGCAAGGAAATGCCCGAATACAGGACCACAAGCGCCAGGACCACCCAAAAAAGGATGTTTCCGATTATTTTTAAAGCCTTATTGTTTTTCTTGGCCGTTGCCATAAAACACACTCCTCAGAAATTCAATATTTTACTTCGCTAAAATCTATTATATAGTATTCTTGGGGTTTTTACATCAATATTTCGCGAAATAGTGATGAAAAAATAGCGACAATAGTCGATTCCGAGGATAGGGTTTCCCTTTTCCCCATCCACCGATTTTCACCAATGGGTGGGGAAAAGGGAACCCATATGCCAACACAACTTAGGTTTTGGCCTAAGTTGTGTCAGTTTATGCGGGATTCCTTTTAATCAATGATTCGAATTACGGTTTCACGGTGAGGGAAAATCCCATACCGAAAATGGCGGCGGAGAGGTTGTTGGTGCATTCTTCGTCCCAGCCTTCGATCCAGATGCGGATGGTGATCCGTTTCGGTTCACCGGCGGTCAGACTGAAAGCGGTGCTGGCGGAGCCCAAGGCCTCGGTGCTCTCGTCGGTGACGGCGCTTCCCTCTACTGTTGTGTAGTAAAGCCCGTGATAGGCGGCGATACCATCGGCGACTTCGGTGTCCAATCCGGTTCCGTCGTTAAACAGGAAATCTTTATCGAGTCCGAAAATGACCGGATTTCCCACGGCGTCATCAAACGAGAGACGGGCCGCTTGCTTGACATTGTCTTTGCTGGCGGGAGTGTTATTCGCGGTAAGGCTCAAATTCTCGACGGCAACGTTAACGTTGTCGGTTTGAGACAAGACCCAAACCTTGAATTCGACATACTTAAAAGAAATACCGGTTGTGGTCGTGTCGCGCCAAGTCATCGTTCGACCGTTCAGTGAAGTGACCGGTTCCAAAACGATGCTTTCAAAATCGTATTCCGCAGAAATGATGGCATTGGTCAGGTTGGTTACGTAGTTAGCTGGGTTGTTCAAATAAACGTTGTCATCTATCAGGTTCAAACCCGCGCCACTGTGAGCTTCGTCATCGTCCATCATTATCAGCAAGGATTGCTGAGCCTGGACGTTGACGGAAACCGCCTCAACGGAGTTTTCATTGACGATTGTGAACCAAGCATAAGTGGAACCGATGGTGACCAAGAAAGCAAACACCGCAACCATTCCCGCCAACAGGATCTTTTTTTGAACTTCTTTCAAAATAGCACCTCAGATGGTGGGGCATCTCCCCTTCTTGCGGAAGGGGAGTCTTTCAATGGTCGGGGATTAGGCAACGAAGCCAATGGAGAAACTGACGTTGAAGGCGGCGGAGATGACGGTGTTGGTGGCTTGAGCATCCCATCCTTCGACGAAAATCGAGATCGTCAACAGTTCGGCGGTGTCAGGAGCGAGATCGCCAAGAACATCGGTTCCCGCAACTCGGTCGACGGAAGAGCCAACCAACCCCGCAGCGGTCAAAGCAGAGCTTTCACCATTCAAACCAAGAGTCAATTGATCGATTTTATTGAAGCCGAGAAGCGTTGGAGTTCCATAAACGGCTCCGGCATAGTATCCGGGAAGGTTGATCAGGTATTCATAGTTATAATCCAAAGCGCCAGTGTTGGCATAGATGAAGGCGCTGTCTTCACCTAATTTGAAGGAAACGCGGGCAGCATCGGTGACTTGGTCGCGCGCGGCGATAGCGTTGGTGGCGGTGATGGATAAGGCCGTCACGGCGACGTTCTTTGCGGCCGAAGCTTGGGACATCACCCAGAAGCCGATTTGAATGACTTTTCCGTTGGTTTTGTTGACATCAGCGAGCCAGTTTGCGGTTCCGAAACTTCCCGCTTCAATGGCATCGAGAGCTCTCAAGGAATTCAAGTTGGTCGTGAACTCTTGCAAGGAAGCCAGTTCGCCGGAAACGGTGGCGTAATCGGGTTGAACGGCGGTCACCGGTTCCAGTCTCCAAGTAGAGAGAGAAGGATAGGCGGTCGTGACCATCGCGGTGGTGACGGTGGTGTAGTAGGTGGAAGCAACGGTCAGACTGGAGGCGGCTCCGGTGGGGTCGGCAGGATTGGCGACCTTGATGAGCAGGGAGTCTGCTGATTGAACGTTCAACGTCATCGAATCGACGTTGTTGGTGCTGGCAACGGTGAACCATGCGAAGGTCGAGCCGACGGTGGCGACCAAGGCGAAGAACAATACGGCTGCCGAGAGGATAATTTTGGATTTCAATGCTTTCATGATTTTTTCTCCTTTTTCTATTCTTTTATTTTTTTGTTATCTTGGGTCCTTGTGCGGGTCTAAAACTCATCGTAAATCTTGGTGACGGCGAATTCCATGCCCAGTTTGACACCGCCGCCGACAATGTTCAGATTGTGGTCGGCGTCTTCACCTTCGTACCAGAGCATGACGGTAACCCGAAGGCGATCCCCGGGATGGAAATACCCGGCACTCCCCCCACCGGACAACTCCTTGAACAGGACACGGGTGGGATCGTAAAACGTTTCTGTGAACGGTTCGGGTCTTCCGGGCAGTTCGCCGCGGGAGGTCTGAACTTTGGCGTAGGTCGCCGCGGAATCCTTGTTTCCCGGTCCATCGATGATGACCCGGACCCGGATGGCTTCTTCGGCGCCTTTGGATGCATTCGTGATGTCGAGACTGACCTCCAAGTCGACGTCGGCGTCGCCGGCGTTCACGACATAGAAGGTGTAGATCAGGACGGTTTCCGTGCTGTTCGGTCCGTCCACCGAGGTGGCGAATTCGTCGGTTGGAACACAGACGTCATCTCCCGGCACATACCGGGAATACTGGGTTCCGCACAACGCCGTCATTCCGTCCGCGTTATCGACCTTGGGAGCGATGAGACGCGAGACGTTGTCGCTGTCCAGCGTTTCAAAGAGGGTGATCCCCGCCTGCAGCGCCATGCGATCGACGCTGAAGGTGAAGTTGCCGACTTGCTGCCCATAGAACGATATCGCAAAGATCATGAAGGACAGGATGGCGCTGGCGGCGATCCCCAAACGACTGGCTTTGGCGAGTTTGGCGGCTTTGGAAGCATACAAAATCCGTTCTGCAAGTTTCGCTTTTTGGCCCATATCGTCCGTCGATCCCCTCCGTTCCCCCTTATACCTTCACGGGCGGGCTTTTGAAATAAAAAAGCCATCACCCTTTCGCGATTCGGTCGATTTTTGCTTTCCGCGGCAGAAAACATCTGTCCCTGGAAATAAAAAATCGCCCTTATCTTGAATAAGATAACGGCAACTGGCTACCATCGAAGGTTCCGAAGGCCCTATAGCTTTGCGTCGCTAACTTTCGCTAGCTTTGCTCTTTACACACCCATTATAG
>JAKLGB010000083.1 GCA_022710895.1 Bacillota bacterium | reverse complement strand
CGGACGGTACTGTCCTTTCGCTTGATCGAGGATGGATATGAACTCACGGCGGTTTATGGCGCTTCCGGGATCGGACTCACCCTCCGGGTTTTTCTCGAAAACGATCGCCTTCGGGTCGAGATTCCCGCCGACTCGATCACCGAAACCGCCACGAACCCGTTACGCAGCGTCAAAGTCTTTCCGTTTCTGGGCGCGGTTTACGGCAATACCGTTCCCGGGTACGTCTTCGTTCCCGACGGCTCCGGAGCCCTCATCCGCTTCAAAGACGTCAACGTCGTTACCGACATATATGAATTTCCGTATTACGGCTCCGACGCCGGCATCAGTCGCAGCGCCGAGACGGTTTCCTCTTTCCATTTTCCGGTTACGGGGATGATCTTGGGAATCCGTCAACACGGTTTCGTCCAAATCATCGACGAGGGAGATGCCTTCGCCACCTTGGTAGTGTCTCCGGCGAAAAACAATCTCAAGTATAACTACTCCTACAATAAATTCATCTATCGAAACCTTTATCTCGCTCCCACGTCGCAATCGGGGGCGGCTTCCGGTGCCGGTCAGCAAGTGATCGAACCGATCCGCAACTCCTGCGAGGTTTCCCTCGTTTATGACTTTCTTTCGGGGGCGGCCGCCGACTATGTCGGGATGGCCAACGCCTATCAAGATCACCTCCGTTCCCAAGGGGTGCTGGACAACATCGAAACGGCGGTAACGCCGCCGATGCTGGTCGAACTCCTCGGGGCCGAACGCGCAGAAGGCTTTTTATGGGACGAGGTCCGGACGATGACCACGTTCGCCCAAGCGGAAACCATTCTTTCCGATCTCCAAGAATTTCTGCCTGCCATGCGTGTCGTTTACAAAGGGTGGAGCCAAGGAGGATTCTCCGGAGCCGGTTTGGATTACGCCCGTCCGGAATCGACCTTGGGTACGAGGAAAGAACTGCTTTCACTGCTGGAACGCTACGATACGGGAACTTCGACCCTGCGGTTATATGCCGATCTGGCCACGGTCGGGGCTTCGGGGCGCCATAATCCCTACCGCGACGTCTCCCAACGGATCGACAGCTCCCTAGCTTCGTTTCCGGGATTGACCGAAACCGGGTATTCCGTTGCCCCACGGCGCACCGCCGCTTTGTTGGCGGATCTCGCCCTCCGCATGGAGGAATGGGGAGCGGAAGGCATGGCTCTCGGTTCCATCGGGTACCGGCTCTTCTCCGATTACAAAGAGACCCAGGATCCTCTCGATCGAGCCGAAGTGATCGCCCTTTATCGGCAAGCCCTCAGTTCGCTGGGGGTCAAAACCGCCATATACCGTGCCAACGCCTATCTCTTGGCCTACACGGATCAGTATTTGGCGGTTCCGACCACGCACTCGGGGTATCAGATTTACACCGATTCGGTTCCTTTCGTTTCGATTCTGTTGGCAGGGACGATGGAGATGTTCGGACCGTATGTCAATTTCTTCGCCAACCGGGTCGCGGAAACGCTGAGACTCGTGGATTATGGATTGCTACCGTCGGTGATTTTGACGGAAGCCTCCGCCTACCTTCTGAACGATACCGAACTCGGAGGGTTGTATTCTTCCAGTTATTCCACCTGGAAACCGGTGATCGCTGAGATGTGGAATACGATGGATCCCGCGCTCCGGGCCACATTTGGAAAACGGGTGGTTTCCCGGATGGTTCCCCTTCCGGGAGTGGTTCGCACCGTCTACGCCGACGGGACGGAAATCATCGTCAACTATACCGGAACCGACTATATCACGGGTTTGCTGTCGGTGGCGACCGCCGATTACGGGGTGGTGAGTCCCGATGCCTAAAACCCTACGTAAACCTTTGAAACGCGACGTCCGGCAAAATCTGGTCGGTTGGTCGATGCTCTCGATTTGGGCGCTGGGGTTCCTGGCGTTCACCCTTTATCCGATTTTCACATCGCTTTATTACAGTCTTTCCGACGTCGTTCTGTCGGGAACGGGGATTCAGATCACCTTCGTCGGTTTGGCGAACTATCGGGCGGTCTTCTCGACGGCAGCGGGCTTTTCATTCCTGCAGGCAGTTCTCGATTTCGCCATCGAAGTCCTTGTCAAAGTACCGATCATCACGGTGTTCGCCATCATCATCGCCGTGCTTCTCAACCAGAAGATCCGCTTCCGCGGATTCTTCCGGGCCATCTATTTCCTGCCGGTGATCATCGCTTCCGGACCGGTCATCACGCAACTGGTGAACCAAGGGGCGGCGACGATCCCGCTGGTCGAACAGATGGGGATCCGCGATTGGATCGACGCCACTTTCGTTCCGGCTTTGGCCCATCCGATCGCCTCCATTTTCGATCAACTGATCGTCATTCTCTGGTTTTCCGGCGTGCAGATCCTCCTTTTCATCGCCGCACTGCAAAAAATCGATCGCAGCGTCTATGAAGCGGCGATGATCGACGGGGCGGGTCCGTGGGAATCGTTTTGGAAGATCACCATGCCCGCCTTGAAGAATATGGTTCTGGTTTCGGTCATCTTCACGATCATCAACCTGGCCACGTTCTCCGAGAATCCCGCCATCGTCCACATCAAGGACAACATGTTTGCTTTGGAAACCGGATTCGGATTTTCTTCCGCGATCGCTTGGCTGTACTTCGTGGTACTGGCGATGATTCTCGCGGTCGCTGTGCTGTTGCTATCCTCCTTCGGGAAAGAACGGAGGCGGAGTTGATGGATCAGAAAAAACTCGCCAAAGTCCGGAAGGTCCTCTTGGGCCGCAATCTCTCCGAGGGCATCTTCGGACGGATCGCCCTCTACGGTCTGCTCATCATCATCGGTTTTGTCTATCTATTTCCGCTCATCAAGATGTTCACCTATTCCCTCAAGGATCTGGCCGACCTCGTGAATCCGGTCGTCGAATGGATCCCCACCAAGCTCTATTTGGAAAATTACCTGACGAGCCTGATCGTCCTGAAGTATGGAAAAACCTTATTGTTCAGCCTTTCGGTCACCTTGATTCCCGCGTTGCTACAGACGGTGACCACGTCGATCACCGGTTACGCGTTGGCCAAGTTCAAGGTGCGCGGGAAACGCCTCGTTTTCGCGTTGATCCTCCTGACCTACCTGCTTCCGCAACAAATCTACATGATTCCCAAATTCGTCCTCTTCGACAAATTGGGAATTCTGGAAACGGCTTGGTCGATCCTATTCCCCGCCACCTTCGGACAAGGGTTGTCCTCCGCGATCTTCATCCTCATTTTCTACCAGTTCTTCCGGATGCAACCGGTGGCACTGGACGAATCCGCCGAGATCGACGGGGCCAATCCGTATCAGGTGTTTTGGAAGATCGGGGTCCCGCTTGCGGCCCCCGCGTATCTCAGTTCGTTTCTGTTTTCCTTCGTCTGGTATTGGAACGAAACCTACATATCCTCGCTTTTTCTCGGGAAAGAACTTTATACCCTACAATTGAAACTGTTGAATTTCCAATCCCAGTTCAACCTGGCGACGGGAATCAGTCAGACGATGACCAATGAAGCCATCCGGTACGCCGCCACCATTCTGATCATCCTTCCCGTCCTTGTGATCTATTTGATCATGCAGAGGTGGTTCGTCGAAGGCATCGACCGGACCGGCGTCACCGGCGAATGAAAGGAGCCGATACCATCAAGAGAAATATCACGCTTCTGTTCTTTCTGTTTCTTATCTTTGCGGTCGTTTCCTGTGCCACCACCGGCGAGACAACAAGTTCCGTCACCGCCGCCACCACAACGACCCCCGTACCGTTCGTCTATGACCCGATCGAGGTTTCCGCCGCGGTGCTCACCGAAGAACGGCTGTCCTTCAAATTCTTCTGGGAAGCCGTCAACGGCGATCCCGACAGCCCGGGCTACGGGATGATCACCGACCGGTATCACTGTGACACCGGGGAGGTGGGAGCGGCCTCCATCGCTTCGATCGGTTTCGGTCTTTCCGCCTTGCTCGCCGGGGTGGAAAACGGATGGGTCGACCGAGAAGAAGCCGAAGAACGGGCTTTGGGAACCTTGCAAACCCTTCAGGGCTTGCAACGGACCCATGGATTTTTCTACCATTTTCTGAATATGCATGACGGCGGTCGGAGCGGAACCTCGGAAGTTTCGATCATTGACACCGCCCTCCTGATCTGCGGGGCGATCACCGTCGGAGAGTACTTCGGCGGGGAAATCCAGACTTTGGCAGTGGCTTTGGCGGAATCCGTCGAGTGGGACTGGTATTACAATGAGACTCGGATGTGCTTCTATATGGGGTACTCGCCGGGAAGCGGATTCTCCGGGTATTGGGACATGTATGCCGAACAATTGATGGTCTACATCCTCGCGGCCGGATCCGCACAGTATTCCGTGGGGAAAGAAGCCTATTATCACATGAAGGACCTGGCCGCCCGCCGGTCTTACGGGTCTTCCGAAATCTTCTATACTTCCCCCGCGGGCACGCTTTTCACCTATCAATTCGCCCACGCCTGGTTTGACTCCGCTCGTTATTTGGATAAAGACGGAATCGATTGGTTTGAAAATTCCCGACAAGCTTCCATCGCCGCCCACGATTATGCGGTGGCGGCCTCGACTTCCTATCGGACTTTGTCCGACGTCGCCTGGGGATTGACGGCTTCCGACGGACCGGATGGTTACAAAGGGAACTACGGCAACCTGCCGTCCACCGGGGGAAACTACATCGACGGGACTTTGGCCCCTTGTGGAGCGATCGGTTCCATGCCTTTCGTTCCCGAGTTGGTGATTCCCGCGATCAACCACTATGCATCGCTTCCGCGTCTGCAAAGCAAGTACGGGTTCCGGGATGCCTACAATCTCGGCCTTACCGAATCCGCATTGCCCTCCGTCAAACGTCCCAATGCGGCGATTCCCGAAGACGGATGGTATAATCCTTGGGTGATCGGGATCGACAAAGGAATCGAAGTTCTAATGATCGAGAATTATCGTTCGGGCTTGATCTGGCACTATTTCATGCAAAGCTCTTTAGTCCGGCGCGGCTTGACCGTCTTGGAATTCGTCCCAAAACCATAAGGCATCACCGTGCGTAAGCACGTCAAAATCATACGATCAAAAAAAGAAAAATAGGAGGAAAAGAACCAAATGAAAAACAAACTGTTTCTGGTAATTCTGATGTTCATGGTCGGAATCGCCGTGCTCGCCTGCAACAATACGACGACGACCACGACCACGACGACCACGACGACCACCACGACCACGACCACGACGACCACCGTTCTGCCGGGGTCCCTGGATCTT
>JAKLGB010000082.1 GCA_022710895.1 Bacillota bacterium | reverse complement strand
TCTATAAGTTCTACGATTATTGGAAAGATGTCGGAACTTATGATTCCTATCTCCAAGCCAATCTCGAGTTGATCGAAACCGTCGACAAGATTCCTCTGGACATGTATGATCCCACTTGGAAAATCTACACCAAATCCGAGGATATGCCCGCCGTCAAGGTCGGTTCGAAAGCCCTGATCCGTCAGGCTTTACTATCCAATGGATCCATCATCGCCGGAACGGTCGAGCGCAGCGTATTGTCTCCCGGGGTCATCATTCATCCGCTCGCCCGTGTATCCAACTGCGTCTTGCTCAACGGAGTGGAAGTCATGCCGGGAGCGATCGTAGAAAACTGCATCATCGACAAACACACGGTTATCGGTCGAAATGCGATGGTCGGATTCGGTAACGATTTGTCGCCAAACGCCGAAAATCCCTCCTTGCTCTCCAGCGGAATCACGGTTTTGGGAAAACACCTGCGAGTTCCCGACAACATGGTCATCGGCCGCAACTGCCGCGTTTTCCAAAATGCCGACTTGACATTGATTCCCGATCATGTCATCCCATCGGGCTCAACGATCCGGTAGAAAACATCCACTGAAAGCCCGTCAAGAGACGGGCTTTTTAATAAAAAAAAACATCGTCAAGGACGATGTCGATCAAACCGATGGTGCTCCCGCCTAGAATCGAACTGGGAATTCAGCCTTACCATGGCTGCGTTATGCCATTTAACTATGGGAGCGAGCTGTTGATTTTCTTCAGCGTTTTTATTATATCGAACCCCGTGGGAAAATGCAAGATTTTTGTCACGGTTTTTCGAAAAAAAGGAATAAAGGTTTAAAAACGGATAGAAATCGCGAATTTCTTTTCCGATACCGTTGATATGGAGTAAAATATTTACGAACAAGGAGGTTAATTCATGTTAAAAATATCCCATTTTTCGAAAAGTTACGACGGAAAGATCCAAGCCTGCGATGATATCAACCTGGAAATTTACGGTGGCGACATTTACGGTTTCATCGGTCACAACGGGGCCGGAAAAACCACGTTACTCAAAGCCTGCGCCGGCATCCTTGATTTTGAAGCCGGTGAAATCCTTTTGGACGGGCATTCGATCAAAACCGACCCGATCGCGGCCAAACAAATCATGGCCTACGTTCCCGATAATCCCGACGTCTATGAATCGTTGACGGGGATTCAATATCTCAATTTTCTGGGAGATGTGTACGCGGTCTCCGTCGCTGACCGGAAGTCTCGAGTCGAACGATATGCCGGGATGTTCGAAATCGCCGATGTTTTGAATAACCCGATTTCCTCTTACTCCCACGGGATGAAGCAAAAAATCGTTTTGACGGGGGCGTTGATCCATGATCCGCGGATTCTCTTGTTGGACGAGCCGTTCGTCGGCTTGGATCCCAAAGCGGCTTTTTTGCTGAAGGAAGTATTCCACGAGATGTGCGGTCGGGGGGCACTCATTTTCTTCTCCACCCACATTCTTGAAGTGGCCGAAAAATTGTGCAACAAAATCGCCATCATCAAAAAGGGAAAGTTGATTACCTCTGGTGACACCGCGACCATCACCAAGGATGCTTCCTTAGAAGATATCTTTATCGAGTTGAACTGACATGACTCCTTTTCAAGCAGTTTTGAGGGTCACCCTCCGCGAGAACTTTTCTTTGCGGCGGATGCTCGGTTCCAGCGCTTCCAAATCGAAGAAGATGATGTGGTTCGTCGTCGCGGCGATCATCTATTCGCTGGGAACGTTGTTATTCGGTCTGGGTTATCTGTTTTTCCAATTGGGAAGTGCCCTCTCTCAAATGGGAATGACCGAGATGCTTTTGATGTTTATGTTCGTTTATTCTTCCGGAATCGCGATCATGTTCGCCCTTTTTCGGGCGAACGGAGGTTTATTCCACTTTCGCGATTATCCCATTTTGGCCCCGCTTCCGATCCCAATGTGGAAAATCGGATTGATCAAATTGATTGTTCTGATGATCAATTTATATTTGACGACGTTCTTGATGGTTTCTCCGATCGTTTTTGCTTATTTTAGTTTCGGTGATATTGGTTTTTGGAATATCTTGTTCCTGATTGTCGGTTTTTTCTTCATTCCGATGATCCCTCTGGCCGTCTGCTCTTTTCTTTCCATTCTCGTCGCCCGAATTACGGCGATGTTCCGGAGAAGCAGTTTGTTTAATATCCTCTTCATGCTGGTGTTGTTCTTTGCGGTGATGTACTTCTCAATGTCCAGCGTTTTTTCCGGAGAAGAGAATCCCTTTTTGGGGCAAATCGACTTCATTGCCGCCCTTGGAGCGAGTTACGCGCCAATGGGGTGGTTTGCCAAAGCGGTCCACCGGGCGGATTTTCTTTCGCTCGTGTTATTGATGGTCACCGGGGCAGCCGTGTTGGGGGCGTTCGCTTTTGTTTTGGGGAAAACCTTGAAGCGGACCAATACGGCCACCATGTCTACGAGAACCTCGCGAAAAGCCCGCGCGAATTCATTTGAACAGAACGCAGTATTTAACGCATTGGTCGTCAAAGAATTCCGGAAGTTCATCGGGGTCCCCCTTTATGCACTGAACTCGGGATTCGGTCTGGTGATGATGGTGATCTTGGGGGTTGCCTCTCTTTTCGTACGCGACCAGGTGACGGCGTTTCTGACTCAAGCGGGAATCGCGGGTCTGCGTCCCGAATTGATGCTCCTGGCATTTCAGGGATTCTGTATGGCCACTGTCTACACCTCTGCGATTTCGCTGTCGCTCGAAGGCAAGAACTTTTGGGTCATCAAAAGCATGCCCATCGCTCCGTTTACGATCGTGACGGCGAAAACGGCGTTCAACATCATCCTCGGTTTGGGAGCCGCCGCGATTTCGACGATCTTGTTCACCATCGCATTCGGCTTCTCGGCCGGAGTGATGCTTCTTATGGTGTTTGTCGGCGCCAGCTTTTCGCTTTTGACGTCGATCTTGGGCTCGCTGATCAATTTGCGATTTCCTAAGTTCGATTTTCTGAGCGATGTCGAAGTGGTCAAACGAAGCGTTGGGGCGATATTTGGACTCTTCGGCGGTTTCGGAATCGCCGTTCTCGACGGCTTCGCCTTTTACGGTTTGAATCAAATCCTCCCGTTCGGATGGAGCCTGTTTTTGGTCGGATGCGCCAATCTCCTTCTGTCGATGGGACTATGGTTGCTCCTCCGACGGGCCACAGAAAACCTTTTCATGAAACTGCCGGCCTGATCCCCGTTCGAATGGCGAAAAAACACATTGATTTCATTTGTTTTTTTACCCTTGAGATGGTATAATTTTTAGCGGAAATCAACAAAAAAATGAAAGGAAGACACTATGGCAAAATACGTTTATTTGTTCAAAGAAGGAACGGCCGGAATGAAAAACCTGCTGGGCGGAAAAGGCGCCAACCTGTGCGAGATGTTCAATCTCGGCATGCCCGTTCCCCAAGGATTCACCGTCTCGACCGAAGCCTGCACGCGATACTATCAAGATGGAAAGAAAATCGTTCCCGAAATCCTCAATCAGATTTATGAGGCCTTGCACACCACGGAAAAAATCGTCGGAAAAACGTTCGGTGACAACAACGACCCGTTCTTGGTTTCCGTCCGCTCCGGCGCCCGCGTTTCGATGCCCGGCATGATGGACACGATCCTCAACCTCGGATTGAACGACATCGCCGTCGAAGGATTGGCTAAACTCACCAATAATCCCCGGTTCGCCTATGACTCCTACCGTCGCTTTATCCAGATGTTCTCCGATGTCGTCATGGAGGTCGACAAGAGCAACTTCGAAGCGATCCTCGATGCCCGCAAAGCCCAAAAAGGCGTCAAGCAGGACACCGACCTCAACGCCGATGACTTGAAAGCGATCGTCGTCCAATACAAGAAAAAGTATAAAGAAATCAAAGGACTCGATTTCCCGCAAGATCCGAAAGTTCAGCTGATCGAAGCTGTTCAAGCCGTTTTCAGATCCTGGGACAATCCCCGCGCCAATACCTACCGTCGTCTGAACAGCATTCCCTACGAATGGGGAACCGCCGTCAACGTTCAACAGATGGTATTCGGCAACATGGGTGAAGATTCCGGAACGGGCGTGGCTTTCAGCCGCAACCCCGCCACCGGCGAAAACGTCCTGTACGGGGAGTATCTTTTCAATGCCCAAGGCGAAGACGTCGTTGCCGGCATTCGCACCCCGAAGCCGATTTCCGAATTGCACAAAGACAATCCTGCTCTCTAT
The DNA here is from genome assembly GCA_022710895.1 of Bacillota bacterium. Classification (GTDB taxonomy): domain Bacteria; phylum Bacillota_I; class Bacilli_A; order Izemoplasmatales; family Hujiaoplasmataceae; genus JAKLGB01. The sequence goes on along the minus strand of JAKLGB010000082.1, from coordinate 1,267 downwards.
GACCAATTCTTTGCCATCGCCAAGAAATTGGAAGCCCACTATCGTGACATGCAGGATATGGAATTCACGATCGAACGCGGAAAACTGTATATGCTGCAGACCCGCAACGGCAAACGCACCGCTCAAGCCGCCCTCAAGATCGCCATTGACTTGGTCAGTGAAGGCGTCCTGACGGAAAAAGAAGCCCTTCTCAAAGTCGAACCTCAACAGTTGGACGCGTTACTGCACCCGCAATTCGACCCCGCCGCCCTGAAAAAAGCTCAGGTCATCACCACGGGATTGAATGCCTCCCCCGGCGCTGCCACCGGCCATGTCGTCTTCACCGCCGAACGCGCCGCCGAATTGTCCAAGAAAACCTATCCGGTCGTCCTCGTCCGTGAAGAAACCTCTCCCGAAGACATCGAAGGCATGATTGTCTCCAAAGGCGTTTTGACCGCTCGCGGCGGTATGACCAGCCACGCCGCCGTCGTCGCTCGCGGCATGGGAACCTGCTGCGTCGCCGGCGCCCATGAAATTCACGTGAACTCGGAAGGTCGTTATTTTACCGTCAACGGAAAACGTTTCAATGAAGGCGATTGGATTTCTCTTGACGGTTCCACCGGAAAAGTCTACGGTGAAGAAATCAAAACCGTCGATGCCAGCGTCTCCGGCGATTTCGCCACCTTGATGGCATGGGCCGACAAGTATCGCGCTCTGAAGATCCGCACGAACGCCGACAATCCCCGCGATGCCCGCCAAGCCTACAAATTCGGTGCCGAAGGAATCGGATTGTGCCGGACCGAACATATGTTCTTTGAACCGGATCGCATTCCCGCCGTCCGCGAAATGATCATCTCCAGCAATGTGGAACAACGCCAGAAAGCTTTAGCAAAGTTACTCCCCATGCAACGCAAGGACTTCATCGGCCTTTATGAGGAGATGCACGGTTACCCGGTGACCATCCGGTTCCTGGATCCGCCCCTCCATGAATTCCTTCCGACCGCCAAGGAAGATATCGAAGAACTCGCCGCCACGATGGGCATTACCTATGACGAACTGCATTCAACGGTCGAATACCTCCACGAATCCAACCCGATGATGGGCCATCGCGGAGTCCGTTTGATGGTCACCTATCCGGAAATCGCCGTGATGCAAACGACCGCGGTCATCGAAGCCGCCATCGACGTCAACAGCCGGGGCGGGAACGTGGTTCCGGAAATCATGATTCCGATCACCTGCGAACTCAAGGAATACCATTATGTGAAGGATTTGGTGGTCAAGACTGCCG
>JAKLGB010000081.1 GCA_022710895.1 Bacillota bacterium | reverse complement strand
ACCTATGACGAAGTCACCGGTCTGACCACCTATGAATACGTGTTACGTCCGGAAAACGGATGCGCCGAGCGTCGAATCGAGAAAGAACACGAGGAACATCGTGGGAACGGACACGGAGATAATCACCATGAAGACGACGAGGAAGAAAGCCCGGAAATCGAGGATGGCAGTGAGTCGGAAGGTGATCTTCCTCTCGTCTCCGGAGACGACATTCTCATCGGTTAATCATCACCCGTTTCACCACCATTCCGCTTGTGATATAATAGTCATCGAAAGGTGAGGTGAGAAGATGCCAAATCCGATCGAGGACTATTTGGATCTCTTGGCGCAAAAAGATGACCAAGCGTTCGCTTTTGTTTACGAGCAGACCAAACGCGGCGTCTATTCCGTCATCGCCTCTCTTATCCCCGATCGCCAAACGATCGAGGATTTGATGCAAGATACCTACATCAAGATGTTAAAAAACCTCAATTTGTATCAACGAGGTCGTAATTTCCCCGCCTGGCTCTTGGAAATCGCCAAAAATCTCGCCTATGACCATCTCCGACAAAACCGGATGGTCACACCCGCCGATCCCCAAACAGAATCCTATCTATTCGACCGGCAAAGCCCGCGCACCGAATCGACCGATTACACCATGGAAGAATTGACGCGTGGTCTCGACTCCGAAGAAAAACAGATTGTCCTTCTTCGCGTCGTCGCGGAAACCAAGTTCAAAACCATCGCCGAAACGGTGGGCAAACCGTTGGGAACCGTCCTATGGATCTACAACCGCGCCCTTGCCAAAATGAAAAAATCGCTGGGAAAGGAGTGACCCCCGATGAAGAACCGTGATCTCAAAACCTTGATTCGCCGCACCGCCGAACGGGAACGGCCGGAAGTCATCGATCGGATCGACTTATCGACGATCGAGATCATCCCTCCTGTCCGTAAACCGGCGCGTACTTGGCGTTGGGAAACCGTTGTCCAATTTGCGGTCGTCACTCTTTTTGTGGGATTCACTTCCTTGTTCGTTTACGACATGTTGACACCCGGACCGGGATCCGATCCGATCGCGTTGGAAACCGAAGCCGAATTGGTGGGCTTTCCGATTGTCTCCGCCGCATCTTTCCTCGGTTCATTCGAATCCACGGACTTGTCGCTGGTCCCCCTGGCCATGACCTTGGACATGGAGGAACCCTTGATTTTGGATCAATTGGACGGATTGACCTCCTACCTCGGGATCATGGAATCGCTTTTGGGTCCCGCCGACGACCTCGGTTTTACCGCCGTCGCTTCGGACCGTGACGAATATCAATATCGTCTTTCGTACGCTTCGCTCGACCTTTTGGGAAATGCAATCACGTATGATATTTATTACAATCAAACACCGTCTTCCGAATTTTCCGACCGAACCGAAATCGTCGGTCTCTTGGTCAAGGGAACTCGGGAATTCTCCCTTTCGGGTCAGATGATTCAGACTTCCGGGGGCATCAAAACCCGGTTCCAAGCCGTCAACGATGCCGGTGATTATATCGTCGTCGAAGACAAATCGACGAAACAAATGCAAAAATTCGATTATTCCCTCTATCAGAATGATGCCCTGGTCCAAAGCCATTCGGTGCGCTTGATGGTGGATTCCGATCAAGTCACGGCGATGGTCGAGTATGCCGATACGCAAAACCAAATTTCCTTCCGGTTCCATAAAGAAGCCGGGACGGAGGTCGGGGATCGGATCCGCATCCGCTACTCCTTCCGCAATCTTGAAGGAAATGTCGAACGGGAAACCGGCGACATTACCGTGGATGTCGGCCAAAACCCACAAACGCAAGCCTATGAATATCGGTATTCCGTCCATTGTCAACACGGAAACCAATCCAGCAACCATGAAACCACGGGAAAACGCAAGGATTTGGCCAGCGAAACCCCGGGAAACGACAAACCCGGAAACGACCATCCCGGTCCGGATCATCATGGACCGGATAATCCCGGATTTCAGAAACCCAGCCATGAAAAACCGGGAAGTGAGGGGCACGGGTCCTCCGGAAAAGGTAATTCCCGAGGCGAAAGGCTCCTCGCGATTCCCAATGATGAAGTGCTGTTTTCTTTGTAATTCCCCCATTCTTGACAAAAGGCGTTTCCCCGACTGAGGAAACGCCTTTTTCAATGATGATGGGAATGCAAGTCTTCTTCGTGTTCGGGACGATATCCTTCGGTTTCGAATTCCGAAGGCTGACATCCTTCGATTTCAAATTCGATTTCAATCGTCGAGTGTTCCAGACCCGCAGCTTTCAATTTGCGGTGCAGTTCGCTTTGAATCGCCAAATACCGACCTTCTCCCGAACCTTTGTCGATCAGGACATGCAAGGTCGCGAGGTGGATGTTGCCTTCCAGCGTCCACAGATGGACGTGATGGATGCCCTTCACTCCTTCGGTCGCCATCAGTTCCTCGCGGATTTTGGCAAATTCCAAAGCATCGGGGGCTTTTTCCAAAAAGACTTCGACGATCGTTTTGATGTTTTTGACGACCTCATAGAGAATATAAACGGTGAATCCGATTGAGAGGATCGAGTCGATGAGGGGAAGTTCCCAAATCGTCATCGCGACCGCACCGATCAACACTGCGATCCACCCGAAAACGTCTTCCCACAAATGGAGGGATACGGCTTTTTCGTTCAAGCTTTTCCCACGGGAGGCGTTCCATCCCGCCCATCCGTTCACAAGGATTCCCGCAACGGCGAAATAGATCATCGAGACCGCATCGATCGGTTCGGGCGATAACAACCGTTTGACGGCTTCCACGATCACGACCGTTGACCCCACAAGCAGGATCAGGGAAGAGATCAACGCCCCCAAAAGTGAAAACCGGGCATAACCATAGGTGAATTCACGAGTGGGTTTCTTGCGGGCTTTGCGATCCATGAACCAAGAAAGCCCGATGGAAACCGAATCGCCCAAATCATGGACCGAGTCGCTCAAGATGGCCATCGAGTTGGTCCATAAACCCCCGAACAATTCCAAAATCGCAAAACCCAAATTCAGGAAGAAAGCCAAAGCCAATCGGCTCGGCCGATGGTGATGATTTGGATGTTCCACGAATTATCCGATCCTTTCGATGGCGGGAGGTTCCGCCAGACGGTTGGCAGTCTCGGCGACCGCCACCATGATCAGCATCAATACCATGAATTGCGGCATGAAATAGATATTGTCGAGCATCCCGTGAAGATGGGCGCCAAACAGCGAGATTACCAGAATGAAATAAGCCATGTTCTTCGGGCGGAAAAACACCGAGAACTGCACATACAATTGCCAAACCAATCCGACGAATCCGACGATGCCCAAGGTCGCCAAAGTATGCAAAAAGGTATTATGGTACATATGGTATACCTCATTGCCGTCGATGCGGGCGAACAAGCCCGCCCCGAACAAGGGATGATCGAGGAACGCCGCAATGGCCTCACGATAGATTTCCCATCGCCCGGAATCATCCAGCATCACTTGGGAAAACCGCTGATACAACGCCAAGAACCAATCGCGGTTAAACCAATAGACGAGAAATACTCCACCGGCGACGGCTCCCAAGCTGAGGATCGATTGACCCCAACGTTTCGATTTCAAAGTGAATACCAGGAGCGGAACGGCGATGACAGCAAAAGCGAGGATTCCTCCCCGGGAAGCTGTCAACAACAGCATCGCCGTTTGAAAAACGGCAACGGGCAAAAGCAGGAATCCCGCCTTCCACTTTTTCGCAAAGTACACCGTTGCGGGAATGAACATGATCAGGTAAGTAGCGATATAGTTGGAAATTCCCCATCCCAATTTGATGGCTTTCGTCTCGATGGCGATGAGGATGTCGTCGGTCCGTAAAAACCAGATGAGAACTTGCGAAGCGACGACGAGTCCCATCAACATCATCGTTTTCATCAAATATTGGACATGATCGGCTTCCAGCGAATTGCGGTAAAACATATAAATGAAAGCGTAGAGGACGCCGATGAGCGCGTAAAAAAGGTAGTAAACCGTCACCTGTTCGGCATTAAAGGCCGAAGCGATCATCGCCCCCGTCATCACCGCGATCCCCCCGACCATCTTCCCGCGCCAGAACCGAGTGCGAAAACGGATCATGTGGACAATCATTCCCCCGAGGATGGCAACCGGGGTGAGAAACAGAAACACGGGCACTTCTTCGAAATTTCCCAGAGTACGACTGAACATGAACAATGCCGAAAACAATAAAGGTACCGACGGCATAGCATCGCGGAACAAGGCCAACTGCAAAAACATCAGCCCCAGCACCACCGGGATCCCGATCGAGTCGATGCGAAAGGCCCAGACCAAGACCGCGGCAATCGCAGTCAAAGCCAAGTAGACTTCGGATTTGGTGAAACGTTCGATGGCTCGCATCATCGGTGCTCTCCCAGGTGCGGTTCGCGCAGACGACGTTCGATCCGTTCGACCGACAACGTCAGCCATAACGAAGGAACCCCTACGGATCCGAATTCCCATTCCGCCCATGCCCGAGCCGATACTTCCGGAGCATACATGCCTTCGGCATCGGCTTTATTACGGATCACCGCCATCATATCCAGAAAACGGGGGTCTTTGCGGACGCCGGCATCCCAAGACAAGACTTCGGCGACGTGCAGGATATCATACCATACAAAGGGAGCGGTCAGTTTGCGGAAATCCGTTCCCATGAAAAACATATAAGGGTGTCGCTCCCGGCTATGATCCCATAGCGACAACAAAGCTTCTCTCGCGGCATGCGCGGCGGGAGATTCCGCCAAATCAGGATACAATTGCCATAATTTCAGCGAAACCAACGTCGCATAGGGGCACGGTTCAGTTCTCTTCCCGGGTCCGCGGAACCCCCCGTGAGCCGGCGAAACCGCACAGGAAACCCCGAATGATTCCGCAAGGGCAGCCACATTGAGTGCTCCTTGACGAACCTCGTTCAAACCATCAAGTCCCATTTTGGCCAAAACATACAATAGCACCGGGACGTCGCAAAGCGCCCATCCCCGTCGTTGGACATCCGGCGATTCGCCGGAGGCTGATTTCACGGGGAGCGTGATCCATCCTTGTTCGTTACGGGCGGCTCGCATGGCCTTTAATCCCAAGGCGATCAACGGATCAGTTTCGTCAAACCCGAGATCAGCCAAAAAAACCATTTTGTGAAACGTCTGGTTGGCGCTTTTATGGCTGTTCAGGACCGTACCCGGCCAGCGGGAGGCTTCTTGCCGGAAGGCCATCAACTTCTCGTCGGCATCCATCGCTTTCCAAAGAGCGGCCACTACGGGATCATCCAAAGGTCGGTCCGTCAGATCCCGATAAGCGCAAAAGGCGATCCACGGTTGCGGAGCTTGGCACAAACGGTCGAGGAGACTCATGGATTCACTCCTCCTTGTTCTTCCCGTAGTTTTTCTTCCGGGATGTTCATCGTTTCCCGGCGGCGGACCCAACGGATCTGCCGTTCAAGGATTTCCGCTTTGATCCCACGGACATCTTCCAAGCAGCCCACGGACAGATGACCGCCTTTTCCATAAAAATGGAGACGACCATAGGCATCGGGATCGGTGCGGCGCGGAGAAATATCCTCGATTAGGTCGACCAAATCAGAAAACGG
>JAKLGB010000080.1 GCA_022710895.1 Bacillota bacterium | reverse complement strand
GTAGTTATGCAAATAACAACGACATTTTACCAAATTTGGCCCAAAGAGACAACCTCCACTCGCGGCATTCTCGTGGCAGTTTTGTAAAAAAAGCTTTCGAGGTCCCTTTCGGGGTTTCGAAAGCTTCTGAGTGTGTGGTTTTCTTCTTATCGCAAAGCGCGGGTCATCCAAACAATGTAGTTGCCATTAACGGGCAGGAACCACGTCGTCGTCCAAAATATCCCACGGTGTGATCAAACCCAAAACCTTTTCCGTGGGTTTTCCGTTTTCCGTCACGAACAACATTTTGAGTTTCTTTCCGTCTTTCATCGTCGACCCGAACAGAGAAATGATTTCTTCGATCGGTGCCGTTCGTGAAATGAACCAGTATCGTTCCCCGATATGTTTGTGAATCGGCAATGCGGCATCAAAAGCAGCCACTGTCGTTTCCGAACCGATCGTCATTCTTCCGTCCGCCGAAACGACGGCGAACATCGTCGCCCCGCTGAAAACGCCGTAGACGATTCCCGTGGCATCCAAAACCGGAACGTGTGAGATATTTCGTTCCAACATCGACTTCATCAACCCCACCACCGGGGTTGATTTCACCGCAAACAGAATCTTGTCTCGCGGAATGCAGACATTATGAGCCAATTTCGGATGATGCAAATCATCGATCATTCTTTCAAGAAAACCCAAAGCTTCTTCGGTCGCCATGCAGGCTTCGAGGACATCCGGCTTTTTTTCATGAACCATGAAATTTCGCAGTTCCCGGAGAACGCGGAGTTGTTTGGCTTGGGGTCCACCGATCCGCGTTTCATAGAAGTAGATGGCACTCGAGGTGGGATCCAAACCGTACTTGACCCGCAGGAGATCTTCGAGTTCGTTGTAAAGACGTTCAAATCTTTCGTTGTTATTCATGGAGTCGCCTTCTTTCGTTCCGCTTCTATTTTACTTCCCCCGGAGCCGAAATTCAACCTCTGTTTGAAGAGAAAACCCTTCGCAAAGAAGGAGGAAAATTCCGATTCTTCGTGAAGGGTTCGGCTTCAATGTCGGAAACAAAACGCTAAAGACGAGGCCGAATCATCCCGCGGAACCCGCGATCGGCATAATAAGAATCCGCCCCATTGTGAAATACAAACGTCCGACCGAATCGACGGTCTCCGAACAAGGCGCCCCCAAGATTACGAATCTCCGGGGGTGTCCAAAGCCAGCTGGAAGTTTTGGTATCGAGGGGCTCGAGTGATTGCAAAAAAGCATACAGACGTTCATCCATCAATCCGACCCCGATGTCTTTCGCCATCTCTTCCGCCGAAGAAAGCGGGGGCATTTTCTTGCGGGCGAGTCTGGCAGCACCGTCGTAACACAAGCCCCGACGACCCGGAGGGGATTCCGGGGACAAGTCGACCCAAAACCACAAACCTTCGAAAACGATCAGGTCGGGTTCCCCGCCGCTGCTTTCCATGCGGATCAGAACCGATATCAATGACGGATCATCGGTCAAAATCCGACGAGCCTCGTCCCAAGAAACGCCGGAATGACGGCGCGGATGATGATGAAAACGGTGTTCCCATGTCGACCATAAAGAATCCGCCATCGCACCATCGATCATGGCGTCGCCTCCTTGATTTCCACATAGACAAACGGAGCCTGAGATTCGGTGATGTCCGCGATCGTGATCCATCCTTCATCCATCGCGTCCTTCACGGAAACGTAATCCCAGTCGCGACGAACAAAGTAATAATCGCCCGCCGAACAGCCGCTGGATGTCAAATAATATAAATGGTCGTCGTCTTCGCCGATGAGTTGCATGACAAACATCTCGCAGGGTCCGTGACTTTGGTAATAGACGCGGTAATCTCCGAAACGGTATTCGGTGGCTTGAGGCAACCCTTCGCAACCCATGGTCAAGAAGATTACCAAAACGAAGAAAAACCCAGCCATTTTTCTCATATTTACCCTCAATCCATGTGACATCACTTGAATAACCATCGGGAAGGTTTATTTATTGGAAAAGAAGGCTCCGGGGGAGAATTAACGGCGACTGTGTTTGTCGAAATACATCCTGGCGTCGGTCTCGGAAAGGTGTTTTTCCAATCGTCCCGTCCGTAAATCCTCGGGGGTGAGGAGGTCTTCTCCGAACGCCAAGGAGATTTCGGGGTGCAATTCTGCCAGCATCTCGTCTATTTCCCGACGATGGTCGGAAAAAGCATTCGGAAAAGCTCCCGGCAGTAAAACGGCAAATTCGTCACCGCCTAAACGGTAGGCGGATCCTCCCACGGCTTTCGCCAAGGTCTCCAACCGGGAAGCAAGGGCTTGAAGGACACGATCCCCGTATTCATGGCCGCGGCTGTCGTTGACTTCCTTAAAGCGGTTCACATCCATCATCACGATGTGCAGGGATTGATCTTTGAGAAGGTTCGAGACGTCCCGAAAGAATTTCCGGCGATTGCCGATCTGGGTTAAGTCGTCGATAAAACTGAAAGATTCAAGCATGTGGTTGAGCCGTTCGAGTTCACGGTTTTGTTTGGTCAGTTCGCGCTGGGCGTTGACCAGTTCGGAATTCAGTTTGGTGATTTCCTGAAAACTCGTCAGCGGATCCGCCGGCGGTTTTCGCGATTGATATCCGCGCCGGAGATCATTGATCAGATCCCCGTTGATCCGGATGACTTCTTCCAAAACCCTTAGGGTTTTTCCCGCTTCGGGCAGGCTGACCAAACGGATTTCCGTTCCCTCCCGCAAAAAAAGAACCGCCACGGGTTCGAGCCAATCCGGGGTTCGAAAGGTCAAACGCGTTTCCAAACAATATCCTTGCGCCGTGCAGGACTTCAACGCATCAAAAAAGACTCGGTGTCCTGTTTCATCGAGATAACGCATCAGGGAGGACCCGATTTCCAGATGAAGCCCGGCAAGTTCAGGATGAATGATTTCCAAAATCCGTCCGGAAGGATCCAGACGCAATTCAAGATCGAGTGATTCCGACAAGGCGTTCTCCTTCCCGAACGGCGGCCGCCGCATCGAAAGCGAAACCATCCGCACCGAACACGCGTGCGGCATCGGGAATACCGGCGACGGCTTGTCCGCCGATGATGATTTTCAATGACTTTAATCCCGGTTCGTCCCGGAGATCTTGGATCAACTTCGTCAGCCGAGAAAGGTGGGTGGCAACCGTGACGCTGAGAGCCACAAGGTGCGGAGGCCGTTTGCGAAGGTGATCGAGAACGCTGGAGGAAGGCATGTTGGCCCCGAGATATTCGGTTTCGAACCCCTTCCACTCAAACAGGTCGGCCACCATGCGGATGCCGATTTCATGAAGTTCATCGCCTAATGCGAGCGCAACGAGGCGTTTCCCGTTTTTCTTGGTGTCGAAAAGCAGCGGATAGAGTTGGGTCATCGCCGATTGAGTGATCACGGTGGCCATATGCTCGTCGGCGACATCGATGATTCGCGTTTGCCATAACCTTCCGACTTCCACCATGGCCGATTGAATCACATGGACAAAAACTTCTTCCATCGGCATCCCTTGTTGGATCAAACGCTCAAGGAAGTGGGCGGCTCCATGCCGATCTTTGCCCAGAAGCAACCCAAGATAAGCGTTTGCCTCCGGGATGAGGTCCGGAGCGGAGGAATGAGAAAACGCCTTTTTTTCGCGAATTTCCGTTTCGGGAATCGAAGCCAGAAAGGCGTTTTCATCGGCGTCCAAAAACGGGTGAAGGGCGGTTTTCACCGCGGCGAACATCGCCAGAAGCGGTTCTTCGCGGATGGCATAATGCGATAACGTTTCAATCAACCAGCGATAATATTGAACCAGAATGCTCTTTTGTCGAATGGCAAGACTTTCCAAGGTGAAATCGAGCGTGTGGCGAATGTCCGTCCGACTTTTTTCTACATAGTACTCCCCACGATGGATATGATCGGGATCGACGCGGGTCAGGATTTGATCAATGAGGATTTCCCGTTGATGAGATCGAATTTCGATTATTGGCATGGTCATATAGACCCGTCGATGGACGGGTTGTCCTCCTTCTTCTATAAAAGAGCCCCCTGAGACAATGTCATTGTATCATTTTTTCCGGCTTTCGTCAGCCCGCGGATCAAATAAATCCGCCAAGAATACTCAGTCTCATTATGGAATATTACGGTTATGAACCATTGTTCACTTCTGACATATCCGCAACGGTTCAATGACCTCAAGGATGTACGTCCCTCTTGGAAATCAACGTAAATGCTCGCTTTTGGATATGGAAAGGACTTTGGGAAAGGCGTAACCGCCTTCATTTTTGAACTCGATCCAAATGATTTCGGCATGTCCCAACTCAAAACGGGTGCAAAAAACCGGATAAGGAATTTCCAGTAAAAGAGAAAGAAAAGCAAAACCGAACCCTTGATGGGCGAACAGTGCAACTTTTTCGTCGCTTTCTTGAACCACCTTATACTTTCCGTTTTCCAGATATTGATATCCCAAGGCCGCAAAAAAACGATTGCTTTCGTTGCTGATCCGGTTTATTTCTTGCTTGATGGACAATGATTGGAATTGGGGGTGTTCATACCATCGAGATCCCAAATCCAAGATTTCCCGGGAATGAAATAAATCGATGATCTTCGGAGACTGAAAGAGCCAGGTTTGGCCGGATTCATTGTGGATCGTCCAATGGTTCCAAACGTGTTTTTCATTGGCAAAGTCCAAGTGGCCAATTTCTTTATTCAACCTTTTGGCGGTAGGTAAGGCCGTCTGTATCGCTCGATTGGAGGTGGAGGAAAAAATCCGGTCGACTCCTTGAAAAGAAAGGTATTGTGCTAGCTTTTCGGCTTGTCTTCTCCCCCGTTCGGTCAGGTCATCGGGATCATATGTCGGTTCTCCGTGCCTAATGTATAAGAACTGCATCGGTAATCTCCTTTTCTTTATTTAATGGTGATTTTGTTAACATGGCCGATCAGGCCGCTGGAACAACAGTATTGGGGCTTATCGGGGGAAATAATAGTGGTCATCGAACCGTGAGTGTGGCCGCAAAAGAGGGCTTTGATCTGATGAGATGAAGAAACCAAACGAATGAAATGACCGGTGATTTCATCGCAATCGGAATATTTCATCGAATAATAGGAATCAAGTTTGTTCAACTCCGCCTGATTGTACTCGGTCATAATAGGTACGTGCATCGCCAAAAGGATGGGTTTTGTGGATTCTAGTAGTTTCTCAAGGGCTTGAAGTTGAGCGAGACGGATGCTTCTAGTCGAGTCGTTGATGGAAACCACTCGGAAATCCGAAAAATCCACCTGGGCAAAATCGCAGTTACCGCGGCAAACATCGTGCAAACGTTCGGAGGGAGATTCGTGATTCCCGCAGGAAAACAAATAGGGGATTTCCAGCCGACCAATGGCCCTCTTCAAAAAAGCGTGATTTGAACGGCTATAATAATCAATGATGTCTCCGGTCACCAAAACCAGATTCGGATGATTCGTGTTGGAATAATCAATCAATTTGTCCAGGCACTCAACCGACGAAAGTAAGAACTCCGGATCATATGCTTCCCTAAATTTCGATGCGAAATCCAGTCTTTGCTTCATCCATAACCGTTCTTGATGGATGGCCTTTTCAACGGTTACGTCATCATCGAGTCGTTGGTCATATGCGACCGCATGAACATCACTAAATTGAACCAAAGAATATTCTTTGGAAGCACCTAAGTCGATTTGGATTCGATTTTCTTGAATGAAGCCCATATTTTCTCACCTGTTCCATCAGTATATAAATATAATATCATTTTTTATGACAGATCATCGGCGATACAACGTCGATATGGGATTTTCCATTGCAAACGATAAAAAGATGAAGGCAATATAGCGCCCTCTTATTTC
>JAKLGB010000008.1 GCA_022710895.1 Bacillota bacterium | reverse complement strand
CACAAACCATTGTTTGGAGAGCCGCGGTTCGACGATGATGCCGGTGCGTTCACTGTGCCCGACGTTATGGCGGATCGCTTCGATTTTCACCAACAAGCCCATGGTTTTCAGTTCATCCAAAACCGCTTTACGGCATTCGAAACGGTCCATTCCTTCAAAGCGACCGGCCATGGCATTCATGGTTCCGTCTTCGTTCATGCATAGCGGCATCGGCAAGCTGTGACGTTTGCCGACTTCAAAGTCGTTGGGATCGTGTGCGGGGGTGACTTTCACGGCTCCCGTTCCGAAGGCGCGGTCGACATAGGCGTCCACGATCACCGGAATCTTTCGGCCGGAAGTGGGAATCACCACAAACTTGTCTTGACAAGCCAGAAAACGCGGATCTTCGGGATGGACCATCAAGGCCACGTCCCCAAACATCGTTTCCGGTCGCGTGGTGGCCACGGTGATCCCGCCTTCACCCTCCGTAAACGGATACGTGATGAAATAAAGGGCACCATCGGTCTCAATGTGTTCGATTTCGATGTTGGACAAGGCCGTTTTGGCCTGGACGTCCCAGTTGATGATCCGTTCGCCACGATAAATAAGGCCTTTTTCGTACAGTCGGACGAACACTTCGGTCACCGCTTCGGACAATCCGGCATCGAGGGTGAATCGTTCCCGGGAATAATCGAGCGATAAGCCGATCGCTTTCCATTGTTCGCGGATCAAGCCGGCGTATTCTTCTTTCCAACTCCAAGCGACCTCGAGATACTTTTCTCGACCCAAATCATACCGGTTGACGTGTTGAGCCCGTAATTTGGCATCCACCTTGGCTTGAGTGGCGATTCCGGCGTGGTCCATGCCGGGAAGATAGAGGGCATCATAACCCTGCATCCGCTTGCGACGGATGATCAAGTCCTGAAGAGTGGTATCCCAAGTGTGCCCGAGATGGAGTTTCCCGGTGACATTGGGAGGGGGAATGACGATCGTGAACGGCGGTTTGGAGCCATCACCGGCCGCGAAGCAACCTTCCTTCAGCCATTGTTCGTATTTTCCGGATTCCACTTCGCGGTGGTCATATTTCGGATTCATCGGTTTCATCAGAAACGTCTCCCTTCAATCAAATGTTCTTCGTTGGCAAAATAGGCTTCAATGGTTTGACGATTGTCGACGGAATGAATTTCCGGCAACTCGTCGCGACCGAAATAGCGCAGTTCGGAAGATTCGTCGTCATTGATCCGCAAGGTTCCGCCCACGACTTCTCCGACGAAACTGAAACAGATGACTTCGGCTTCGTCGCGCTCCCGCCAGCGCATCATCGGATTGACGAACACCCCGATGAACCGGGTTGGTTCGATGTCGAGGTTTGTTTCTTCCTTGACCTCGCGCCGGACGGCTTCGACGATCGACTCGTCGAGTTCAAGCAAACCTCCTGGCAACCCCCATTTGTGGTTATCGGTGCGCTTTTGCAATAAAATCCGGCCGGTTCCGTCGTCGATGACGGCGCAAGCGGCGTTCAAAATGATTTTGGCTTCCGCCACTTTCGAGCGGATAAAACGAATGTAACTGGGTTTTTCCATGTTGAATCCTCCTGAAAAGAAAAAAGTCGCCCTCAAAAAGGACGACTTGACATCGCGGTACCACCTTGGTTCCGGATCGAAATCCGGCGCTTGAATCCCTTAACGCGGGGAACGGGAAAGAATACTGGGGTTCCTCTTTCCGGCTCGACGGCGACGTTCACGCTTCCGGCCGCGGATTTTCACCGATGCATCCGCTCTCTGGGGGCTCGGGAAGGCGTTACTCTTCCGCTTCTTCGCTGATAAATGTATTGTATCAAACTTGCCCTCGGAAGTAAACCCTTTTTGGACGCTAATCGCCCGAAAAGCCTCACTTCCCGAACTTCAATGTCTTTTCTGCCGTTTTTCCGAAGTACTCGAGACATTCATGGTAGTTCTCGAGGATGATCACCCCGGCGCAATAGGACAGTTTGACGAAACTGACGGCCAGATGGTCGCAGACGCGGCGGCGCAAATCCTCGAAAACATGATAATGGTCATGATCGTCCTCGTCCCAATCCTCGATGTGTTCCTTCCGGCATCGGTCTTTTTCGGGAGAATTGGCGAACAGGATGTCACCGATGAAGATTTTTCCGAAAACCGTCAATCGTTGGGAAAGGTAATGGATATATTCGATCCACTCGTCCAAAGAGAGATGATGGAACGAATAGGTGGAGACGATGATATCGAATTTGTCTCGCAGCAATTCTTCGGGGAGTCCCCACCGGTAATCGGCGACGATCAACCGGGCATCCGGGAGTTTCAATTGAGCGATTTCCGCCATTTTCGGAGACAGATCGACGCCGACCACGGCGATTTTCCCGGGTTTGATCCGCGATTCGAGATTGCCCGTCCCAATCCCGAGGTCAAGAATCCGGATGGTCCCCAGTCGAGGATCGTTTTCGATTTCCGAAGCGATAAAATCGAGGACTCGGTGATACCCCGCGAAAGGAAAGCGGCCTTTTTCGTCGCTTTCGACGACTTCCTGGTCGTAACCCGAAGCCATGGCATCGAACATTTCACGGTCTTTCATGGGGATCCTCCTTTGCGGATGTCGCCGAACCGGGGAACAACCGCGGTTCGAGCGCGGCCC
Organism: Bacillota bacterium; assembly: GCA_022710895.1. Classification (GTDB taxonomy): domain Bacteria; phylum Bacillota_I; class Bacilli_A; order Izemoplasmatales; family Hujiaoplasmataceae; genus JAKLGB01. The sequence continues at coordinate 29,743 of JAKLGB010000008.1, read as the reverse complement.
AGACGCCATCGACATTCTCTTTGGTCACCGACGAAAACACGTGAAACGCCGAAGGTTCGATTTCCGGAAGCGCCGAATAGATGGCCCGGATTTGGCGGAACCGTTCGTTGTTGGACAATTTGTCGGCTTTGGTCAGGACGAAATAAAGCGGAATTCCGCGGGCGCGGATATAATCGATCAACGAGTGGTCGTCGGCATTGGGAATGCGGCGCAGATCGAGCAAAAGCACGGCTGCCCGAAGCGTCGGACGGCGGGAAAGATACATCTCGATCCGTTCGCGGAAGGCTTCTTGTTCCCCTTGGGAAACCTGAGCATATCCGTATCCGGGAATATCGACGAAATAAAAGGCCTCGTTGACCCGAAAAAAATTGATCAGCCGCGTTTTTCCCGGTGTCCCGGAAACGCGGGCGATCTTCCGTTGATTGAGCATCGTGTTGATAAAGGAAGATTTTCCGACATTGGACCGGCCGCAAAGGACGATCTCGGGCAATCCGTCGGCGGGATATTGGCTCGTGGAGACGGCGCTCCCGAAAAAATGGACTTGTTTGACAATCATGGCCTTTCCCCTTTCAACACCGGTCTTCGACGCGTAAGATCACGCATTTGAGATAAAGCGATTCTTCGGACCCCAACAGCGTCGGGTGATCCTGACCTTGAATCCGGAATTCGGCCATCTGCACCAACCGCCCGGAATCGGCGGCGGCTTCACCGAGCATTTCGAGAAACAGCCCCGGGGTCATGTGTTGTGAACAGGAACAGGTCACCAGATAGCCTCCCGCCCGCAACAGTTTCATGGCTTGAAGGTTGATTTCCTTGTATCCCGAATAAGCTTTTTCCAGTTTATCGGCAGTCTTCGTGAAAGCCGGGGGATCGAGGATGACGACATCATACTGTTTTCCTTCCCCCAGTCGAGAACGTAAGAGCGAGAAGACATCCGCTTGGATGGGATGGATGTTCGAAAGTCCGTTCAGGCGGGCGTTGGCCTCCATCTGCCGAACCGCCGAGGCGGAAATGTCGACGCACTCGACGTCGGAAGCCCCGTAAAAAGCCGCGTGCAGACCGAACCCCCCCGTATGCGAAAAACAATCCAAGACGGTCTTGTCAAAAACGTATGGTTTCAAAGCCGCGTGATTCCCGCGTTGATCGAGAAACGTCCCGGTTTTCTGTCCCCCTCGGAGATCCACCGCCATCTTTAAGCCGTTTTCATCGATGACGACGGTGTCGGGAACGGTGCCATAAAGCACTTGCACGGTTTCCGGAAGCCCTTCCTTGGCACGGACGGACACATCACTGCGTTCCAAAATGCCGCGCGGGGCAAATTCCGCCACCAACAGCCGGGTGAACATCTCCTTCCGTCGATCGATTCCCAAGGACAGGATTTGGACGACGAGGTATTCGCCGTAGCGGTCGACGATCAGACCGGGAATCCCGTCGGCCTCGCCGAACAGCGCCCGGTAGGAATCCTGATATCCGAGGTTCAAACGGGCTTGATGGGCCCGCCGGATCAGGGTGGCGAAAAAGGCCTCATCGATCACCGCCGCCGAATCGCGGGAAACGATGCGTACGAAAATTTTCGAAGCCGTGTTGAGAAAACCTTTGCCAAGGAATTCGCCTTGGGCGGAAAATACCGATGCGAGTTCCCCGCTTTGAATCGGGCCTTCGAAACGGTCGATCTCGTTATGATACACCCAGGGATGTCCTCGCTGGATGCGGATTTCTTCTTTCGGTTTCAAAAACAAGCGGCATTCGGCCATGCTTTCACCCCTGCATAGCCATTATATCACAAAAAGAAGCCTCATCGGAAAAGAAAAAGACCGATTTTTCGATCGGTCTCTGAGGGAATGAATCACGGATGGTATCGGACCACGGCGATCGCCTCTTCGGAAAAGACCGGGGCGAGATCGCGGATCTCCGCAAACGTCAGGGTCCCGACGCGGCGCAACAAGGCGAAAGGATCGACGCCGGAACTGTAGTAGTCGGTCAGAAACCCGCCCAGAGCTCCGATGTGATCGAAGGTTTGCAGAAGGTTCCCCACCATTTTTCGTCGGGCGATTTCAAAGCGATTCTCATCGGTGAACAGCGATTGGATGTTCCGGAGGGCGGAGCGGAAGGCAGCCTCGGTGGCCCGGGGTTTCTTGGTCTCGGTGAAAAGAAGTACCGTTCCGTAATCATCCTCGACGGTGACCGAGGTTTCGAAAGTGTCGTTGATCCAGCGTTTGTCCATCCATTCGCGGTACAGCGGTGCCGTCCGACCAAAAACATTATCCAACAGGAATGCCAAACGGATTTCCGCCAAATCGTCGTCCAACGGCGATTGGGGAACTCGTTTGTCCAGTTTGATTCCCATCATCAGCAAATCGCTTTTGACATCGCGGCGCCGGTTCAAAGAACGACGGTGGACCACCGGGGGTTCGGCTTGACGGATCCGGCCGGCGAGCCGGTCGGAAACGGCATCCGCACAGGCAGGGTGCGCGTTTAGAACCGCCCATACCTGATCGGGGTCGAGGTCACCGACCACGACGAGTTGACAGCGCGCGGGATGATAAAACAGTTCATAAGCCTCTTTCAGCACGGAAAGATCGATCCGGGCAATCGATTCGGCGGTCCCGGCGATGTCTCCCCGGACGGGATGGCCGCTGAATAAGGAGGCCATGCAGTCCTGATAAAGCATTTGGTCCAGGTCGTCTTGGTACATGCGGATTTCTTTGGCAATGACCTGACGTTCCTTATTCACTTGTTCGGTCGCAAACCGCGGCCGAAAAACCAGATCGAGCAGGAGATTGAGGGGAATCTCCCACCCGTTGGTGGTCGAAAAATGGTAGGCGGTGCGTTTCGGAGCGGTGTAGGCATTGACGGAAGCGCCGCAAGCGGAAAAACGGTCGGAGAGATTTTCGCCTTCCGATTCAAACAGCATGTGTTCCAGAAAATGAGCGGTTCCTTCGGGAAAAACGACGGTCTCGCTGCGGTCTTTGACCAAAACTTCGCGATCGACTCCTCCGAACCCAACGGATAAAATCGCTTGGGTGCGGGCAAACCCGGGTTTCGGGAGCACATAGAGACGCATTCCGTTGGGAAGAACGGCTTCGGCCATCGTTTCCCGGACCATCGGCTCGGGACGCAGGTTCATCATGGGGAAACCCTCCCTTCGGCGACGTAGGTCAGATCCGGGCGCAAGCGGCCGAGGGCGGCGAGGACGTCTTCCTTTTGCACGGCGGCCAACCGGGCCAACGACGCTTCGGGAGAATACTCACGGTCCAGAAGACGATGATACAGAAAATCCAGCATCGCCAAGGACTCGGGGGAATCGGCGTTTTGGCGAATGCGTTTAGCCACCGATTCTTTCGCCAACGCCAGTTCTTCGTCCGACAGATCTCCTCGGCGCAGGCCTTCGAGGTTTTCTGCAATCAAAGCCAAGACGCGATCTACCTGTTCGGGATCGGTGCCGGCATGAACGCTGAGACAGCCTTTGTTACTGTCGTATTGGGATTGAATGAAATAACAAAGCGAATGCTCTTCGCGGATTTTTCGGAAAAGTCGCGAATGATCAAACTCTCCAAGGACGGCGTTGGCCAACGTGGCGGCATAAAAATCGGAATCTCCGAACCGGATCGGCCAGCGAAATCCGAGATGGATGCGAGCTTGACTGAGGTCGCCGGATTCGCGGATCAACCGCGGTTCCCGCAGAGGCGCGGTTTCGGAATCAAGCAAGGGGGCTCCCCCGCCTTTTCCGCCGAACCGGAACCGGGAGGCGATGGCCGAAGCCAAGACTTCGGGATCGAAATCACCGACGGCGAGGATCGTGACCTGATCGTTTGCCAAAAGATCTTGGTAGGCTCGCAAACAATCTTCCGCGCGGAGATCACCGAGGGTTTCGGGATCGCCCTTGGCGCGGAATTGATGCAATTCCCCGGCGAACATCAGCTTCATGAATCGTTGATAAGCCCACTCCGGTTTATCCGCGTATTCGGCTTCGAATTCTTCACGGAGAAGTCGGACTTCTTCCTGAATGTTCTTTTTCCGGAAGTTGCCCCGGAATTGTTTCGGCTGATAGATGATCTCCTGCAACAAATCGAGCGCCGGGATCAGCGTCGGGAATCCATCGGGAAGATAGCGTCCGTCCACGGCTTTCAGATCGAAACCGATGACGCTTGCGCGTCCGACTTTGTCGGTCGAAGGGGTTACGGACAGTCCGTATAACCCATCCATTCGCTGTTGCAAGGCTTCGCGGGAGGGACTTTTCCGCGTCCCGTCCAGCAACAATTCCGGAAGGATTGCGCGAACGTTCAGCGTCTCATGAGAAAAAGCGCCCGCAAAGCGGAGCGCGATCAAAAACGTTTTGAATTTGGCGGTGCGGATGCATTGAAGGGTGTATCCGACGCCGGAAAAACGGCGATGTTCCATGCAAAATCCTTTCGGTGGATGAAAGATTATTTCGCCAAGCCCAGTGCCACGCGCATCATCTGCGTGAAAGCTTTTTCCCGTTGTTCGGGGGTGGTTTCCTCGTGGGTAACGAGCGAATCGGAAATCGTCAGAAGGCAGGCGGCCTGTTTGCCGAGGACGGAGGCATTATGGAAAAGGGCAAAAGATTCCATTTCCACGGCCAAACACTTCTTCTTACCCAGAAGTTCTCCCAAATTCGTGGGGGTTTCATGGTAGAAAACGTCGCTGGAATGGACGCGTCCCGGGTGCAGGGGGATGTCCAACCGACGGGCGATCTGACGCAGTTCGCGGGTGAGGACCGGGGTGGCGCGCATCACGTGTTTTCGCGACCCATTTTGGGTCCGAGCGTAACTGGACTCGCTCCAGGATTCGGTGACCAACATGACGTCAAAAAGCTTCAAATCGGGGGAATAGGAACCCGCGGAACCGATGCGGACGATCCGTTCGACGCCGAAAAATTTGTACAGCTCATAGGAATAGATGCCGATCGAAGGCATTCCCATTCCCGAACCCATGACGGAAATCCGTTTCCCTTGATAGGTTCCGGTATATCCGAACATATTGCGGACGGTATTGAAACAGACCACGTTTTCCAAAAAATGTTCGGCGATGTATTTGGCCCGCAACGGGTCACCGGGCATCAAGACGGTTTTGGCGATCTGGCCTTCTAGGGCGTGATTATGGGGAGTTGGCATCAAAGTCACTCTTCTTTCTGAGGAGATGGAGAAAGGTTGGAATCGAGGAGAGAACGGAGCGCAGGATCATCCAGGAGCACGAATTCGAGTGGTTCACGCATCAGCGAAGCGCGAACCCGCAATAATCCGGAACGGGCGGGACTGACCGAGAGAATTCGGAACTCGGGGCCGACCGGAACACGCAGGGCGTCTTGAGGAACAGTGGCGAACAGATGCATCCGGAACGTGATGAGCCATACTCCGGCGGCATCGCTTCCGAGAGCGGCGTTTTTCGGGGAAATCATCCCGCCGCGGTCATCTCCGATGGGAATGTAAAGATCAAGGTCGACGAAGCGGGACCGGGCGTCGGTTTCCTGAGAAGAGAACAACCGGGACATCCGCCATCTTCCCAACCACAAACGAACCAGATAATAGACCAGCGCCACGACGAAAACCAGCAAAGTCTGCCAGACGTCGAACCCTTGGGACAGCGCCAGCCACAAAAGCGCCACTAAACCGGCGATCACCACCGGAATGATCAAAAGGCGGAGGGGTTCCCAAGGACGAAAGGCGGCGACGGTCCGTGACCGGAAACCGGCCTTTTTCATCAATAACCGCTTCCTTGACCGTTTTGGACGAGGGCGACACCGTTGGATGTGCCGATGCGGGTGGCACCGGCATCGACCATCTTGTCCAAGTCCTCGCGGGTCCGGACGCCGCCGGCGGCTTTAACTTCTTTCCCCCGAGCGTTGGCTTTCATCAGGCGAACGTCTTCGGGAGTAGCTCCGGCAGGGCCGAAACCGGTCGAGGTTTTGACAAAAGTCGCGCCGGTACGGCCGACAATGTCACTGGCAGCGACGATTTCGTCCTTCGTGAGATAACAGGTTTCGATGATGACCTTCACCAAACGGCCGGAGGCGGCCTTGACGACGCTGTCGATTTCCGAACGGACGTAGTCCAGATTTCCGGCTTTCAATTCGCCGATGTTGATGACCATGTCGATCTCATCGGCTCCATTGGCCACGGCATTTAAGGTTTCAAATACTTTGGTTTCGGTCGTATTGGCCCCCAAAGGGAAACCGATCACCGTGCAGACGAGGACCCCGGTGCGCTCGAGTTTGGCTTTGGCGTAGGCGACGAAGCAGGGTTGGATGCATACGCTTTTGAACCGATGCTCGACGGCTTCGCCGATCAGTGCATCGATTTCCTTGCGAGTGCCGACGGGTTTGAGATAGGTGTGGTCAATTAATTGCCGGATTTCCATAAGCGGTTCCTCCCGGATGAAGTGATTTTATCAAAGCCTTGCAAATACCCCTTGATCAAGGGGCCGATCGAAACGGCGAGAACAAACGTCCCCCAGCGAACCGATCCCCACCCGTTCCCGGTGGAAAAACTGAGGACAAGCGCAACGCCGATGAGAACGATTTCGTTGAGGAGACGGGCAGCGGGCAATCGGAATCGGGTCAGCCGAGCGGTAAAAAACATCAATTCGTCATAGATGCCCGCCGGATAGGTGGTGCGAATCAAAACCGCATTGCCCAGCGGAATCAGAAACAGCGCCGCCAGAAACGTGGCGTATCGGACCCACCCTTGCGGGGCAAAAGACTCGAGAACCGTCAGGTCCCAAAAGTCCATCAGCGGCGAAAACAGTCCGACTTGCACGAAAAGGAAAAGAAAATTCCATTTTCGGTACACCACAAGCAAGAATACGATGATTCCCGAACAGATGAGGAACGATGCCGTTCCCAACGTCGTGCCCATCAAAAGGGCGACAATATAGGTGAGGTTGTCCGCGGAAAGAACCCCCAGATCGGCTTTGAAAGCCAGGATGACCCCCAAGGAAAGCAAGGCCAGTCCCAGCAAATACCGAAGGGAGCGGGACACGGTGATTCCGGTCTTCATGAAATGCCTCCGAGTCGATGAAAATTATACTAAACGTGTGCCTTTTTGTCAAATCGACGAGGGAGACGCCCGACCGAGAACCCATGGTTCCGGGATAAAGCGGTCAACGCGACAAAACCGACCGGCAACGGTCGCACAAACCGTCTTCGTCGACGTGTCCGACCACTTGCCAGCAGCGGTCGCAAACGATTCCTTCCGCGGGAAGAACGTCGATGGATACATCGTCCCCCTTGAAGGCTCCGTAACCGTCTTTGCGGATTTCCAATTGCGAGACGATGAACACCTGTTGGAGATTGATTTGGCAACGATCCAACAGGTCCACCGTTTCCCCTTTGGGATACAATACGAGTTTGGCATTGAAACTTTTGCCGATTACTTTCGCCGCCCGTGCTTCTTCCAAGGCTTTGAGCACCGTTTCCCGGAAAGAAAGGAAACGGTCGTAGCGGGCTTCGAGTTCCGCATTTTCGTAACGAACCGCCGGCATGTCCAGCAGATAGACGTCTTCTTCGTCCCGATGAGCAAGGAATCCGTAGGCCTCCGAAGCCGTATGCGGCAAAATCGGGGTCAACAGCCGGAGAAGGACGTCCGTCATGCGATGGATGACGGTTTGGACCGCCCGGCGGGCGGGAGCGTCCGCCCGTTCGATGTACAGGATGTCTTTGGTAAAATCCAAATAGAACGAGGAGATGAAGTTGACGAAATTGGCGATCCGCCGCGTGACCTCGTCGAACTTGAATTCCTCATAAGCTCCCAGGCATTCGCGCAAGAGGCGATCGGTTTTGACCAACAGGAAGCGGTCGATTTCGGGCAGGGAGTCCCACGCCACGGCATCGACATGATAATCGAAATCAAAGAGGTTTCCGAGCATGAATTTGAAGGTGTTGCGGATTTTTCGATACGTTTCCGTGACCTGATTGATCAATTCATCGGAAATGCGGACATCGGATTGATAGGCGACGCTGGCAACCCACAAGCGGAAAATGTCCGCCCCGAGGGTGTTGGCAATCTTGATCGGGTCGACGACGTTGCCCAGCGATTTCGACATTTTCCGGCCTTCTCCGTCCAAAACGAAGCCGTGGGAAACGACCGTACGATAGGGGCTTTTGCCCATCGTCGCCACCCCCGTGGTCAACGAGGAATTGAACCAGCCGCGGTATTGGTCGGAACCTTCCAAATACAAGTCCGCAGGATAGGGCAAGCCTTTTTCCATCATCCCGCCGTGATGGCTCGATCCGGAGTCGAACCAGACGTCCATGATGTCGGTTTCTTTGGTGAAGACGCCGTTGGGGGAATCGGGATGGGTGTAACCTTCCGGTAGTAATTCTTTGGGACTCTTTTCAAACCAGGCGTTGGATCCTTCGCGTTCGAACAGATCGGCGATGTGCCGAATCAGGGCTTCGTCAAGAATCGCCGTGCCCTTTTCGGTATAGAACACGGGAATCGGAACACCCCAGGCGCGTTGTCGGGAAATACACCAACCTTCGCGTTCCTTGATCATGTTGGCCAAACGGATTTCCCCCCACGAAGGAACCCAGCGGACCGTTTGAATGGCTCTCAGAATGTCCTCTTTCAAGGCTTCGATCGAAGCGAACCATTGCGGGGTCGCCCGAAAAATGACCGGTTGATGGGTCCGCCAGTCATGCGGATAACTATGAACGATGGATGCGACTTTGAGCAGTGCCCCGGCTTCCTGAAGAGCTTGGATGACCACGGGATTGCAATCGTCGACGAAAAGTCCGCGGAATCGCTCCCCGGCTTCGGCGGTCATGCATCCGCGTTCGTCGACCGGGCAATAGGCGGGGAGGGAATACTTCTGTCCAACGACAAAGTCGTCTTCCCCGTGTCCCGGAGCGGTATGGACGAGGCCGGTACCGTCTTCGACGGTAACGTGTGAACCCAATATCAGCGGGGAAACCCGATCATACAAGGGATGACGATAGGTCATCCCTTCCAGTTCGGCGCCTTTGACCGTTTTGAGAACATCGGCCTTTTCCCAACCGAGAATCGTCTTGAGCGGTTCGGCGAGCGCTTTGGCGCAGACGAACAACCGATTTCCGTCCGTCTTTAGGAGGACGTAATCGATGTCCGGACCGGCGCAGATGGCGAGGTTGGCCGGAATCGTCCACGGGGTGGTGGTCCAAACCAAAAATTCGGCATTTTTTGGTAGAATGCCGCGGGTATCGACGGCGGGCATCGCCACATAAATCGAGGGAGAAGCGATGTCCTGATATTCGATTTCCGCTTCGGCGAGCGCCGATTCGGAAGAGGGAGACCAGTAGACGGGTTTCAAGCCTTTGAAAATCAAGCCTTTTCCCACCATCTGAGCAAAAAGTCGCAACTGCGCGGCTTCAAAGCCTTTGTCCAAAGTGACGTAGGGACGATCCCATTCGCCCAAAATCCCGAACCGCCGGAATTGGGTTTTCTGGGTCGCGATCTGTTCCAAGGCATATTGTTCGCACAATTTCCGGAATTCGGCCACCGACATCGCTTTGCGGTTGACTTTGCGGTCTTTGGACAAGGCGTTTTCGATCGGCAAGCCATGCGTATCCCAACCGGGAACATAACGAACGTAAAAACCGCTCATGCTCTTGTACCGAAGGACAAAGTCCTTCAGTGACTTGTTCAAAGCATGACCGACATGGATGTTTCCGTTGGCATAGGGAGGTCCGTCATGAAGAACGTAGTGCGGATGGCCTTCGTTTTTGGCCAGCCGTTTCCCGTAAAGATCCATTTCATCCCATCGGGCTTGGATCTCCGGTTCGCGCTGACCGAGATTTCCCCGCATCGGAAACTCCGTCTGCGGCATGAGCAATGTGTCTTTAAAACTCTTTTTTTCTTCCATTGTTTCCCTCTTCTTCCTGAAAATAAAAAAAATCATCCGAAAAGGACGATTTTCACCGCGGTACCACCTTTGTTCCGGCCTAAAGCCGGCACTCGGAGCCGATAACGCCGGCTGCGGAACCGCCTACTGTCGTTTCGGGGGTTCGCTCTCGGGGGATTTCCGTAATGGACGCTTCCGGACTTTCACCAACCGTCCGGTCTCTGCCAAGCGTCGAATTGCGGCGTTGTCCCGATCTTCGCTTTCTTGATGGCATCATTATAGCAAATCCCCCGACAAAAAACAAGGAAAATCGCTTTCCTTATAAGGCCGCTCCGATGAAGGCAAGGATCAATTGGTACAGGATGATTCCCAACAGCGGAGTCAGATCGATGTGGCCGATCACCAACCAGCCGTGAAAAAGGTCGGTATAGGGTGCCGTGATCTTGTGCAGGAAGGCATAAAACCCGGTTTTGACCAGCGGGGTCCAAGACAAAATGATCTTCAAGACGATGATGAGATAGTACACATAAAGGACGAGATAACCGTACTGCAGGATCTGGTAAAGGACAGTCATCGGATCATTTCTTGGCGCTATACTGACTGATGAACCGTTTGAGGGTGGGTCCGTTCAAGTCGTTCTTCTGCGCCATCAGGTAGATTTTATCTTGAATTTTGACGATTTCTCCGTCGCAGGCGTATAGCACGCCGGTCAAAAACATCAACACTTCGTTGGCTTCGGTGATGAGGCAGTCGGCGAAGTTGAGGACGATGGGAATCCGATGCATGATCCGTTCGGCGTACTCGTAGATTTTTGTGGAATCCTGAACCCGGTAGAATTCCAAACTGTCAAAGCCGATGTCGGGAGTCGTTGGCGCTTTTTTCTTTTCAAATAAACTCATGGTCATCCCTCGTTTCGAAATAGGATCGAGCCGAGCCGCACGTGGGTGGCTCCGCATTGAACGGCGATCGGATAGTCGTGACTCATCCCCATCGACAACCATTCGCAGGGGGCGTGGCTCAAGCCCCGACGGCAAAGATCGTCCCGGAGGATCCGCAAACGGAGGAAAGCCGCCCGAATCGCCTCGGTGTCTTCCGTGTCGGCGGCCATTCCCATCAATCCGACTACTTTTATTGTATCATATTCGGCAAGTTTTTCGACAAATTCGCCCGTTTCTTCGATTGAAACCCCACTTTTGGCGGGTTCTTCGGAGATGTTCACCTCGACGAAACAAGCTAACGGTGTTTTCCGCCAACGTTGGATTTCCGCGGCCAAGCGGAGGGAATCCAACGAATGCAGAGTCTCGATGCGGTTGACGATTTTCGCAACTTTGTTGGTCTGCAGGTGGCCGATGAAGTGCCAGCGGATCGGGAGGTCGGCCAAGGCTTCTTGTTTGGTCAAAAGCGCTTGGACGCGGTTTTCGCCCATATCGACGACCCCGGCAGCGAACAGATCACGCAAAAGCGGGGGTTCGGCATATTTGGTGGCGGCGATCAGGACCCGATCGCCGATGACGGCCCGGATCGACCGCAGCCGGGAAGTGAAATCCATGGACAATCCCCCCTTCCGCGATGGCGGAGCGGTTATTTTTTCTTTTTCGGATGCGCAAAGGTGTAGGATACGTAAGCCGAAAGACAGACCATCGCCAAAGCGATGACAATATTCCAACTGGTCCCCAAACCGCCCAACCACAGAATCAGGAATCCCCCGGCCGTCACCAGCAGATAAAAGCCGAGGAAAAGCCAAAACCGGAGTTTTTCATTCATGACGGTTGACCCGTTTGCGCATTTCCGACAGCCCGGTGAAAGTGCGGTTTCCCAATTTCAGCGGCGTGATCGAGGTGTATCCGTATTCCGCCGCCCACAAATCCGTTTCCGGAATGAAATCGTAGGGAAGGAAAACCCGCCGGGTCTTGTAGGATCCGTCGGCTTCCTCGATGTAGTAATGCTGCATCGGCCGGAAAGCCAGGTCGGTGAGGAGGATACCTTTGGCGGCGGAAAACTTCTTGGTGACGAAATTGACGTTGAGCAAATATTTGTTGGTCAAAAGATCGTAACGCAGGATGAAGTCCATCACATCATCGAATTCGCGCTCGGCGGGTTCAAAATAATCCCAATCGCAGGAAAAAGCCACCGCTTTGACTTTGGCTTTCAAAGCTTCCATTCCCGCTCCGACCGTTCCGGAATAGATCGTGTCGATACCGATGTTTAGCCCACAGTTGATGCCGGAAACCACGAGATCCGGGGCCAGGTTCAATCCGAAGATGCCGAAATGAACGGCATCGGCGGGGGTTCCGACCACGCTATAGACCTTGTCGGCATGTTTGTAGACTTTGGACTCGTTCCAAAATTGGCGGGAGACCGAAGCGCCGCTCATATGGGAGTGCGGGGCGACGAGGGTCACATCCCCGTATTTTTGCAATTTCTTTTGGAGGATGCGGATCCCGATCGCATCGTATCCGTCGTCGTTGGTGAGGAGGATTTTCATTGCGGGAGCTCGATTCCGTTGGTCAATTGCGGATTTCGGCGATAGAGAACAATGTTTTTCCCGATGATTTGAACCAAAGCAGCGGGCAACCCCGTCATTTCCGCGGCGGCTTCATCGAGGGTCAGCGGACAGGTATCGAGGATGCTGACCTTCATCAATTCGTTCTTGACGAGATAATCGTTCAAGCTTTGGACCAGGGCGGGGGTGATGCCGTCTTTCCCGATTTGGAACACGGGACGGCGGGTCATCGCCAATCCCCGAAGATGCCGTTTCTGTTTTCCGGTGAGTGTCATGGACAGACTCCTTTCAGAGATAGAAATTCAGCAAAAAGATCAGGCTGATGGAATAGTACAAAGTCAAGGAAACGAGATCGGCGACCGTGGTGATGAAGGGGCCGGAGGCCACGGCGGGGTCAAACTTCAGTTTGGCCATGAGGAGGGGAATCAAGGCTCCCAACAGGTTGGCGACGGCCAAGGCGATGAAGATCGCGAAAGCCGTGACGGTCGCGAACACCAGTGTCCGCGAATCAAGTCGCATCCCCGCCGGCAAAGCTTCCGTGAGGCAGACGATACCGAAAGTCAGGGCGCCCAGAAGCAAGGCTTGAATCAACCCCGACAACCATTCGCGGCGCAGATGGGCGCGAACGGTCTTTTGTTCCATGGAGTCGGGATTGGCAATCAGGAATCGGATCATGACCGCCAAACTTTGAGTTCCGGTGTTGCCCGACATGTCCAAGATCAAGGGCAGGTACACCGCCAGGTTCGCCGCCAGCAGACCCGCTCCCGGGGCATCGGGAAACGCTCCGGAGAAAAGCGTTAGGACCAAGGAAGAAAGGAAACTCAGGCCCAAAAGCATGGCCAACCAAGGCAAACGACTCTTTACGGCGGAAAAGGTGGTTTCGGTTTGGGTTTCCAAGTCGGCGGAACCCAAGCCGGCCAGACGGCCGTAGTCTTCGCTTTGAACTGCGGAAATGATGTCGATCATCACGTCATGAGTCAGAATTCCGAGCAATTTCCCGGTTTCGTCGAGAATCGGCATCGAGGATTCGCCGTAGTCCTGCATCCGACGGGCTACCGTTTCTTTGTCTTCTTCGGGACGGGCGGAGGCGAAGCGCCGATTCATCACATCGGTAATCGTTTGGGAAGCGCGAGCCACGATCAGTTCCTTGAGTTTCAACGTTCCGACCAACCGCTGTTTGTCAACTGCATATAGAATGGAAATATAGTCGGTATCCCCGGCGACCGCGGTCACCTTTCGCATGGCGTCCTTCACGGACATCGAGGCGGGGATTTCGATGTAGTTCGTGGACATCACCGACCCGATCTGGTCATCGGTGTAGTGCCAGAACTTCTTCAGTTCTTCCCGTTTTTTCGGGCTGAGGAGATTGACGAAGGTGGTGTCTTCCTCTTCGTCTTCAAGGTATTGCATCAAGTCGAGGGCATCGTCGGTTTCCATCTTATCGATGATCGACACAGCCAGAGTCGAAGGCAATTCTTTGACGATTTCGATTGTTTCCTCTTCATCCAACGTCTCGAACAGATTGGCGGAAAAAGCGGGTGGTAGTTTATTCAAAACGTCTTTCCGGATTTCTGGAACGGTCTCGACCAGCGCCCTGGCGATGTCAAAGGGGTGGTACTCTTCCAGTTGAAGAATGAAATCACCGTCACCGCGGTGTTCTTCGAAAAGAATTCGGATTTCGGCGAGAAAGTCGCGTTCGGTTTCTTCGTTGGGTTTGCGGTCTTCCATCGACTTCACCCCCTAAATCCAGGCCCCAAGCATCCAAATCGCCAGAGCGAAATAGATGAGGAGCGCCAAAATATCGACAATCGTGGTGATGAATGGCCCGGACGCCACCGCCGGGTCAATGTGAAGGAGGCGGAAAAACAAGGGGACGGCCGCACCGAAAAAGGTGGAGGCGACCAAGGCCACCGTCAGCGAAAGGGCAATCACCGCGGCAAATCGAACGGATTCTCCGAAACCGGATCCTTGGACGGATTTCAAGGCGATGACCCCGGCGAACAACAGCCCTCCGATGGCCAATCCGTTGATCAGTCCGGTAAGCAATTCCCGTCCGAGATGCCGTGCGCTTTCTTTCCGCCCGGACAACTGGTCTCGGGCAAACAGGCCGATCGTAACGCCCAGACTTTGAGTTCCGGTGTTACCAGCCATATTCAAAATGAGCGGCATGAACAAAGCCAACACGGGCAGGGCTTGAAGCACTTCTTCGAAACCGGCGACGATCGAGGACGTGAAAACGTCCAGAAACAGCAGGATCGTCAACCAGGGAAGCCGTTTTCGGACCGTCCGGAAGACATTGTCGTTGTCTTCGCTGCGCACGTCGGAGATGGCGGCGAGCTGGGCGTAGTCGGCTTCGCTTTCTTCGTCAATGGCTTCGGCCATGTCGTCGAAGGATACCAAACCCAAAAGGCGGTCTTCGTCGTCAACGACGGGAAGCAGAAAAAAGTCGTAGTCTCGCATCACGCGGATCGCTTCCGCTTTCGGAGTGGTGGGAAGGACGGTAATCAGATTGACGGTCATCAAATCGTCGACGAGTCGATCGGGCTGATTCCCGGCGCTGATGAGTTCGCGCAAAGACAGGACCCCGACCAACTTGCGATCTTGAAGGAAATAGATGTTGTTGATGAATTCGGTCTGGGGCGCGGCTTCCACCAACCGGCGAATCGCGATTTTGACCGTAAGCCCGACTTCCAAGGCGACGAAGGCGGTGTTCATGATCGAACCGACGACGTCTTCGTCGTAATCGATCAGGGTTTTGATCGCATTCCGTTTTTCGACGCGGATCGGGGCCAGGAAGGTGATGCGTTCCTCCCGGGTTTCAAAGGCTTGGAGAATGTCGACCAGGTCGTCGTTTTCCATTTCGTTGAGGATGCGACCGGCTTCTCCGCCGCCCATTTCCCGAAGGAGGGGAACGGCGGTTTCGGGATCGAATTCCGCGAATATTTCCGCCAGGAACGGAGCGGGGAACAAATGGGAGAACTTGCGTCGGTCGTCCCGGGTCATCGCCAGGAAAGCTTCGCTCAGTTCGTGTTCATGATACTCATCCAGCCGATCCCGCTTGGTTTCCGCGGAAGAATCGCTTTGCAGGATGCCGATGATTTCCGCGACATAGGTCGATTGGTTTTCCCATAAATCTGCCATGGACGATCCCTCCGTTTCTTTTCTCATTGTATCACCGAAAACCGCAAAAAACAACGGTTTTTCCGAACAAAAAAGGCTAGTGAACTAGCCTTGTCTGCCTACTTTTTGAAACGTTCCCGCAACCAGGAGGGGATTTGGATATCCTCCGGCTCTTCCTCGGGTTTTTTGGGCATTTTTTCTTGTTCCTTCTTCAGTTTTTCTTCTTTTTTCAGCTCTTTTTTCGATTTGACGGGAGGTTTGGAGAAGGCTTCGTCGATGTGGGGAGAAACCACCGGTTGGGCTTGTTGATCGGCCCGCAGGATGGTGCTCTCTTTGAGGAGCGGGTCGTCGGAGAAGCCCGTGGCGATCACGGTGACGATGATTTCGTCATGAAGGTCGATGTTGATGGCGGAACCGTAAATGACGTTGATGTCGGTGGTCGAACTTTTTTGGATCTCTTCGACGATTTCGTTGATTTCGTACAAAGAAGCGTCATAGCCCGAGGTGATGTTGACGATGGCGTCGGTGGCCCCGTTGATCGAAGTTTCCAACAGCGGACTGCGGATCGCGGCCCGGGCGGCTTCGACGGCCCGGTTCTCACCAGAGGCGATTCCGATTCCCATCAGCGCGGTCCCTTTGTCTTTCATTACGGTCTTGACGTCGGCAAAGTCGACGTTGACGACTCCGGGGACGGCGATGATTTCCGTGATTCCCTGAACGCCTTGACGGAGAACGTTATCCGCTTCGCGGAAAGCATCAAGATAAGGAGTATCCTTGTCGACGATGTAGAGCAATTTGTCATTGGGAATGACGATCAAGGTATCGACGAACGGTTTGAGTTCCTCTAACCCTTGCAAAGCCACGGCGGTCCGTTTGCGGCCTTCGAAACTGAACGGTTTGGTGACGATACCGATGGTCAAACAGCCCATTTCCCGGGCGATTCTGGCGATTACGGGAGCGGCTCCCGTTCCGGTTCCGCCACCCATTCCGGCGGTGATGAACACCATATCGGTTTCGGCGAGAATTTCGCGGATTTCATCTTCGGATTCCAATGCGGCTTGCCGGCCCACTTCGGGGTTCGCCCCGGCTCCGAGGCCGCGCGTCAGCATCTTGCCCAGTTGCAGGCGGACGTCCGCCTTCGACAATTTCAGAACTTGGGCATCGGTGTTCATGACAATGAATTCGACGCCTTGAACGTCGTTTTCGATCATGCGGTTGATGGCGGAACCGCCGCCACCACCGACGCCGATGACTTTGATGACGGGTTTTTGATTGAATTTGTCGTTGATGTCAAACATTGGATAACCCCCCATTTTCGTTCCTTCTCCATCCTATCACAAAACGGAAAGAAAAACCATCCCCCCGTGTATTTTTCGAGAAAAAGGGAGGGATCGGTGCGTCTTGATATCATTATACGGAACCTTGCGGCCTTTTTCAAGAATGCCATCGGTTTTTTCCGCAAAAGCCCGGAGAGAATCACTCTTCGGGTTTGCCGTGATAATAGCGGGCAAAAAATCCCTTTTGAAAGTCGGCCAGACGGTCGTTGGCGATCGCTTGGCGAACCGAAGCCATCAACGTTTTAAGAAAATATAAATTATGATACGAAACCAGTCGCATCCCGAGCATTTCCCCCGCTTTGAACAAGTGCCGGAGATAACTGCGGGTGTAGTTGCGGCAGACCTTGCAGTCGCACCCTTCGTCCAAAGGCCGCATATCTCGTTCATATTCCTTGTTCTTGATGACAACTTTACCCGAAGAGGTCATGGCAGTACCATGTCGGGCGATGCGAGTGGGTTGGACGCAGTCGAACATATCGACACCGTTCATGGCGCCGATGACCAAATCGTCGGGCGAGCCGACACCCATCAGATAGCGAGGCTTGTCTTCTGGAAGGATGGTCTTCACATATTCCAAGACCCGGTACATTTCCGTTTTGGATTCTCCGATCGCCAATCCCCCAATCGCGTAACCGGGAAATCCGATGCGGACCAATTCGTCCAAACACTGTTTGCGCAGATCGGGATAGGGTCCTCCCTGGACGATGCCGAAAAGCGCTTGATCGTCCGGTCGGTCATGAGCGGCCTTTCCGCGGGCGGCCCACCGGATCGTCCGTTCGACCGAGGCTTTCATATAGTCATAACCGGCATCAAACGGGGGACATTCGTCGAAACTCATGATGATGTCCGCCCCAAGGTTGTTTTGAATTCGAATCGATTGCTCGGGAGAAAGGAAAAGTTTATCCCCCGATAAGTGATGGCGGAATTCCACGCCCTCTTCCCGAATCTTCCGAATGTGCGAAAGACTGAAGACTTGGAACCCTCCGGAATCGGTCAATAAAGCCCCGTCCCACTTCATGAATCCGCGGATGCCCCCGTGATCGCGGACAATCGCATCCCCGGGTTGCAGCCACAGATGATAGGTGTTGCCCAAAATCAGTCCGTCACTGACTTCCCGGACTTCATCGGGTTCCAAGGTTTTGACCGTGGCCTGCGTACCGACGGGCATGAAAACCGGGGTTTCCAAATCCCCGTGGGGCGTTCGCAGAATCCCTTTTCGGGCCCCGGTCTGTGCGCAAACATGGGTGACTTCGAACGAAAAAGCCATCGGCGGTTCCGAACTAAAGAATGGTTCCGTAGACGACGCCGGACAATTGCGCGGCGTTGCCTTCATCGGTGTCGATGTGCATCGCATCGGCGAAGTCAGCTCGTACGCGGATGACAACATCTCCGAAAATCAGGGATCGATCGGGAGTTCCGACCTTGACCGAAACGATTTGTTTGTCTTTCAACCCCCAGGCTTCCGCGGTCGCGGGAGTCAGGTGGATGTGACGTTTGGCGATGATCAACCCTTCTTTGATCTCAATCGAACCTTTGGGGCCGACAATCGAACAAGGGGCACTTTCCCGAATATCTCCGGATTCGCGGATCGGAGCGAGGACGCCGATGGTTCGGGCATCCGTGAGCGAGAGTTCGACTTGGGTATCTTTGCGGACGGGACCGAGGATCGAAACCCCCGCGATTTCCTTTTTCGGTCCGACGACGGTGACTTTTTCTTCAGCGGCGTATTGACCCGGTTGAGACAACATTTTTTTGACCGTCAGGGCATGACCTTCCCCGAACAGCGTCGCCAGATCGGCAGACGAAAGGTGGACATGACGGGCGGACACTTCAACTAAGACTTTTCGTTCCATATATTTCCTCCAGATATTTCGTTTGGACCAATGGTATTGTACTACAAATCGATGGTTTTCGCAACGACAAACCGATTACCGGCCTTTTGGCCGGAGAAACATCGAGTCTCCGAAAGAAAAGAACCGGTACCGTTCCTTGATGGCTTCATCATAGGCATTCCGGATGATTTCGGGGGAAGCAAAGGCGGACACCAGCATCAGCAACGTCGACTTGGGAAGATGAAAATTGGTGATCAAGCCATCCACGGCGCGGAAAGCGAACCCGGGGTAGATGAAAATGTCCGTCCATCCGCTGGATTCGCGGAATTTCTCCTCTTTCGCCGCCAACGTTTCCAAGGTTCGAATCGAAGTGGTTCCCACCGCGATGATGGAACGCTTGTCCGCTCGAGCGGCGTTGAGGATGTCGGCGGTGGTTTGGCTCATATGGTAATATTCCGAATGCATCCGGTGCTTCGTGACGTCCTCGACGTTCACCGGTCGGAACGTTCCCAGGCCGACATGCAGGGTGATCGGACAGACGAGGACTCCCAGTTCACGGAGTTGAGAAAGAAGCGGTTGGGTAAAGTGCAACCCGGCGGTCGGGGCGGCGGCGCTGCCGACGACAGCGGAATAAACCGTCTGGTATCGATCCTTGTCCGCCAAGGTTTCATGAATATAAGGTGGAAGCGGCATTTCCCCAAGACGATCGAGCAGTTCCAAGAAAATTCCCTCGTAAGCAAATACGAATTCCCGAAGACCTTCTTCTGCCACGGCAACGCACCGAGCCTTCAGCAATCCGTCCCCGAAAACGATGACCGTCCCCTTGCGAACGCGGCGGGCGGGTTTGACGAGGGTTTCCCACCGGTCTCCCTCGAGGTTTCGCAACAAAAGCACTTCGATCACGGCTCCGGTGTCTTCTTTGACCCCCAGAAGCCGGGCGGGAAGGACTTTGGTGTCGTTGATCACCAAGACGTCTCCCGGATGCAAATAACGAGGCAGATTATAGAAATGGTCATGGACGAGGGTGAAAGAATCACGATCACAGACGAGCAACCGCGAAGACGAACGCTCCGGAATCGGTGTCTGGGCAATCAGTTCCTCGGGTAAAACATAATCAAAATCGGCGGTTTTCATTTTAAAACAACGTTCCTTGATAACTTTTCTTTAAGTGCTGGTAGGCCAATTCCGTGGCCACCCGTCCCCGAGGGGTTCGACTGATAAACCCTTTTTGAATCAAGTAGGGTTCATAAACATCTTCAAGAGTCAGGGGGTCTTCGCTGATGGAGGTGGCGATCGTTTCCAAGCCCACCGGTCCACCGTGGTATTTCTCGATGATGACGGCCAAGTATTCCCGATCCTTCCGATCCAATCCCGAAGCATCGATTTTCAATTTATCCAAGGCGGTTTGGGTAATGTCGAGGGTGATGACGCCGTCGGAAAGAATATCCGCATAGTCGCGGACGCGCCGAAACAGGCGGTTGACGATGCGGGGAGTTCCCCGACTGCGCTTGGCGAGTTCCACGACCGCAGGGGCTTCGATTTCACAAGCATAGATCGAGGCGGTGCGGCGGCAAATGGTCTCCAAATCCTGATCGGTATAAAATTCCAATTTATGGACGATTCCGAACCGGTCCCGCAGCGGACCGGTCAAGTCACCGAAACGGGTCGTGGCTCCGATGAGGGTGAAAGGGGGAAGATCGACCCGAATCGATTTGGCACCGTTGTCCTTGCCGACAACGATGTCGATGACAAAATCCTCCATCGAGGAATAAAGGATTTCTTCGACGATTTTCGGGAGTCGATGAATTTCATCGATAAAAAGCACGTCACCGGGTTCGAGCGAGGTCAAAATCGCCGCCAAATCGCCGGTGCGTTCCACCGTCGGTCCGCTGACAATTTTGATCGCCACCCCGAGTTCGTTGGCAATCACTTGGGCGAGCGTCGTCTTTCCCAAACCGGGGGGCCCGTAAAACAGAACGTGATCGAGCGATTCCTCCCGTTTCTTGGCCGCTCCGACGGCGATCTGCATCATTTCTTTGACGTTGGTCTGTCCGATAAATTCGGAAAATTTCTGCGGGCGCAACGAGACTTCGATTTCCTCGTCGACCAACAGGTTGTTGCTGAGAACCCGATTGTCCATGGAGTCCACCTCATTATTTATTATATCAAATTACTGGCGATGAATGGCGATTTATTTTCGGCTCTTTGGTTGAAATCTGCCGGGTGTTCGTTTATAATGGAAAAGAAGGCCGAAGGTTGGGTCCTTGCCGGGTTATTCGATGTCCTTTCCGGAAGGGAAATAAGCCTTTTCCTGCCGATGGACCCCGTTGGGTTCTCGCTCCATTGGCCTTGCACGGTTGTTTGATCCATCCTACACCTAGGGGGCGGAATCGATGAAAGAGGGAAAACGCGAAAAAAAGCCCACTGCTTTCTTTTCTCTCGAGACCACGATTCCCGACCGCGGATTGTACGAGGACCACTTGAAGGCCCTTGACGATCAAGCCCGGGAAATTGAACAAAACTACCAAGCGGAAGTTCAAAAGATCGAAGAAAACTTCGGTCTTTTCGCTTTGGAAAATCAGAAAACCTATCAACGGTACGAAGGGGATTTCCAGAAGGTTCTCGAAGTCATCGACCAGGAATATGCGGGTTTGTTCCAGGCGTTGGATGAGGATTTTCTGGCCCATCGCGATCAACTTCAAGCCAAAAAGAACCGCGAAGACGAGGCTTTTTCAAAGATTGCGGCCGATTTCGAAGACCTGAAACGGGCCGCGCTGGAAACGTACCAGTCGATGTGCCGTGACTCTGAAGCCGCGATCAATAAAGAATTCGAAATCCATCAAAAATTCGTCGATCAGAAAAATGCGGAATTCGAATCCGTCCGTGAAGAATACTCCCTGATGAATAACCGGCAATACGACCTTTTGCTTTGGACGATGGAAAAAACCAAAAACTCTTTGCAGGAAATGACCCGGCAACTCAACGAAAAGGCCTTCAACGATGCCAAATTCATGAATGCCGCCATCCTGCAAATTTTGGAAAAGCTTCGCGATGCAAAAAACAAGATGACCGCACTGTTCAAAACCACGACTCTAGGCTACGCCAACAAAAAGAACCGGATCGCGGAATTGAGCGAAATCCGGCAGATTCCCTATTCGGAAATCAACCAGAACCTCATCGACCAATATGTCCGTCAAATTGCCGCGATCAACCAGAAGAAAGTAGCCTTCGAAAAACTCGTCCAAGAGGATTTCCTCAAATCCTCGATGATCATCGGCAAAAAAATCATCGAAGCGGATGCTCAAAACGATGGCCGCCTAACGCAAAAATACATTATGCAGTACGGCATCGTCCAAGCGAAAAGCCGTTATCTTCTCAACCGGAACCAAAAGCTGACCGACCTCCTTATATCCAAATACCAAAACGAAATCAGCAAGATCAAGGTCGATTCGTTCCGTCGGGTCGAAGAAATCAAACTGGCCTATTCGATGCCTGCCCAATATTTTCAGGATGCCATCAACCTTTACAGCAATTTCGCCTTCTACGTATCCGAATCGATGGACGAAATCGATAACATGCTTTCGGATTTTATCCGTTTCAACCAAACGATTTCGCAGACATTTGTGGACTATGTAAAATCCAGTGCCAAAACCTTTGAAGATTATAAGATCAACTGCTTGGTGACCTTGAATAACGTTACCAACAAAATGACCGATTTGATCACCAACATCGACCGATTGAGCAAAGACATCGTCTCTTTGGAATCCAACAACCGTTTGGAAATCGCCTCTGTGAAAAAGGCGATGGAAAACGCCGACATTACCGGCGATTACAAAAAATACTTGGCTCAGTTGGAAACCGACATGGCCATCGCCGAACATCAGCACGGTTTTCTCCAAAAGACCCATCAACTTTCTTCGGATGCGGAAGCCGCCTTGCTGGTGGCGCAACGGGAAGTCACCGAAAAAAACAAACAGAAAGCTTCGGAGGAAGCTCTTTCCAAACATGACCGGCTGTTGAACAACCTCGAAAAAGACATCCACGATCAAGCCTACGACAAGGAACTGGCCTTGATCCAAGCCAAATACCGCCGGGACCTCGCCATGGTGGCCTTGGAAGAAAAACGTGCCTTGGAGCAGGAGACCTTTGAAGTCGTCCGTCAACGCGGTCTTTTGGGGGAAGCCATCCGGCGCGAACTGGGTCGGTATGAGGCCAATAAATCCGCCGGATCGGAATTTGTCGTGGAGTATGTCCATCATGCCCAGCACCTCATCGATCTTCATAAAGACCAGACGCTCCGGGCTCACGACTATCTGCTGCAATCCTCGGCGCCCCGCGCCTATGCTTACCTGCTTGAAGAACAACGTCGAAGCTTGATCGACCAACTTCGATTCCGCACCGATCGACAGACCGAACCGCATCGACGGGCGATCGAATATTTCGATCACGCTTTGTTCACCGCCCGCAAGAACATCGAAAACCAAATGGGAAAACCTCTGGTTGCCCTTAAACATCTTCTCGTTTCCTTGATCGACGAGAATGCCCCGCTTCAGGCCGAAGCGCTTTCTTTGGAGCACTTCTACCGTTATGATATTCTATCTGCCGTTTCCGCCACCAAAGACACGATTTCCGCCCTGGTGTCTAAAGAAAAGAGCACCGCGTTGTGGGATAAAGCCACCTCTTGGCTCGACGAAGATTTCCGCAAAATCGCAATTTTGACAACAGAAGCCGAAAAAGACAGTTTGATGAACGTCCATTCCGTCAAAGGCTTGCGAAAAACCCTTTATGCCTTTTACGTGGAAACGATCCTGTGGTCCGAGAACTTTTTGGATCATGTCCGCTCCGCCCTCGACGAATTGGAAGAAATCCTTATTTCCGGCGATGTGATGACGATCAAGAAATTCCGCGACGAATCGTTGGCAAAGGAGCGGATCATCGAGGAGGAATTTGATCGAGAAATCGTTCGGGCTGCCAAGGAACAAACGCCTGCCGAAATTGCCATTCCTCAAGTCGCCTTCGCCGCCAAGACCGTCGAAACGACGATCGCGGATCGAGTTTTCCTGTTGAACCAAACCTATGTCCGCGGATTGCGCGAACAAGAATCCGCCATGCGGTTCATGGACAAAGAACTTCGAAAAGAGGACGCCAAAAACCGGGCCGGGGCGGAGTCCCGGACCCGCGATGCGAAAGCCGCTTCCCTGCGCGCAAAAAAACAAGTTGAGACCACTTATCGGCGTCACATCGAAGGTTATGAAACCCTCAAGAAGAAATCTTCTGCGGAAACCCTCACCGCCAATGCTCGCTTGGTGACCGATTTGTCCCGAGGGGATCAAAACCGGACGGCTTCGCTGGCCTCATTGCATCGATCCGTTGAAACGGTTCCCGCGCAAAACGAAAAGAAACTCGCGGCTTTGGAAGCCGAAAAAGCTCAATTCATCGCCGAACGCAGATCCGCCTTGGAAAAGGAACTGGCCCGGCTGGAAGAAGAAAAATTCGTTTCCCGCCCCGCTTTTCTATCGCAGATGTCCGCTATCCGCGAACGCCTTCCGCAGGATTATGTCGGACTTTATCAGAAAATCGGCGAAGCTCAATCGTCCTATTTGAAACAGTGGCAAGTCGCCAACACCGCCTATGCTGGGGAATTCGACCGCTTTGTCAAGAGTCGCTTGGAATCGGCGGGAATCCTGTTCAATGACGCTCTTATTCTTCACCCCTTCGAGAAAGTATTGATCATCAACGACCGCCTCAAGATCAAAACCGACGAGGTCGTCCAAGACACTCTCGCCAAATCCAATGCGACCGCCGAATCCCTGCGCAAGCAGGTTTCCGAGTCCGAAGAAAATCAAAAACGCATCCTTAACGCCTGAATCGGAGCGATGACCCATGGCCGAAGTCAAGAAAACCGTCGGGGCGGATCCCCGTCAATCCGGAAAAGCAATCCTTCAAAGCGAGATTAAGCAGGGCTATGCCCGCGAAATCGCCCTCTACGAGGATTTTTTCCGCAAGGTTTCCGACCATGCCAAAACCCACCGCCAGATTTCCATCAACAACTTGAACGAAGCGGAAAAACGCCTGAGAAACCTGAAGGGCGATGCCGAAAAGATCGCCGATTCCATCTTCTACCATGAAGAAGAAATCATCGTCGACCGTTCGCGAATCATCAGCGACACCGAAACTCTGGTCCATGGCACCAACGAAGACATCCTTCATCACGACCGGCTCCGCTTTCCCGAGACGCTTTCCTCGCTCGATTATCTGTCCAAAGCGATCTTGCAGATCAAATACGATTTTCTGGCCTTCTACTCCCGAACCTATCTCAATAACATCCTTTCCTCAGAAGAGTACTTCGACTATTTCTTGGAAAAGAGCCAAGCCTTCCAGCAAATCCTCGAACGGCATCAAAACGAGATCTATGATTTGTTTGTCCAACTGGACACCCAGATCAAGTCGATGGACGACAATATTTCCAACATCATTCGTCAGAAGAATCGAAAAGTCAACGATATCGAAACCTTCTTTGAAAAGGAAGCCTCTTATTACGCCGACAACCAGTTGAGCTTCTCTGCGGAATCGGATCCCACCTCCGTGGAAATTCAAGCCCTTGTCAGCGACAAAATCAACCAATTCAACGCCTTCTGCGCCCATACCAACGCCCTTAATCTCAAAATTCAGAAAACCATAGAGGACGACTACGCTGCCCTGTACCGAAAAGTTCTGAACCGCCTGCTGCAAAGCCGTTCCTATCAGATCATCAACAAGTTTGATCTCTTCGACGATCCCGTCAAATACAAATCCCAATACAAGCGGGATCTTCTGAACGCGGAAGCTACCCGTTCTCACGATGAAGGTCGTTTATTGCAGACGTACCAGAAGATTTCCCGCTGGCAGCGGGACGTCCGCCAAGCCGAGGTTCGGGCGACAAAAATGCTCAAGCATCAAGCTCGGCGGCAAAAAGCCATCCTTCGGCTCTCCGAAGAACAATCGCTAAGGACGATGAACCGTCTCGAACTCTATTTGAACGAATATATCGAAGTGATGAAATCCGATCCTTTCCTCGCCCAAACGATCGGCGACGAATCCTCCAAAATCATCAAAGACGAACTCACCCGGATCTCCCTGCTCCGCCTGAACAAGGAATTGAAAACCAATATCGATTACGACATCCAATCCGCCAAGATCAAGAGCCAGATCAACGAACTGGAATTGATCATGATGAACGCCATCAAAAAACAACTCGTCGTCCAAGAAGGCGAATTGTTGACGGAATTGCAAAAAATCCATCTGTTCCTTTTGGAAAAACGCCGCCAGTTTGCAAAGTCGAGTTTTGCCGTCCTTCGCGAACGCCATCAAGTCGAACGCTTGGAAAAGGCGACCGAAGAACATTTGGGCCATCTTTCCCAAAGCGGAGCCACCTCCCGGCGCTGGCTGTCCACCATTTCCGAAGATTTGATCCGTTACTCCCGCGAAAAAGAGACCCACAACATCTATGTCGTCGAAGCCAAAGCGGAACTGGAACTGGCCTTAAAAGAATATCGGATCAAAGCCCTGCATTTCGAGACGATGTTCGAAAACGAAAAGAGTTATCTGATGATGCAGAAATCCCGCGTCGGCGAAGGGGTTCGCGTGAACAATGAATTCATCCTCACCACCTACCTGAACCAGATGCGTTTCGCCCAAGAACAAATCACCTTGGCCGATTCGGAACACCGGGTCCGCTTGGAATCGCTCGTGACCACCATCGATCAGGAACGCCAATTCTATGAAGATCAAATCCGGCAAATCGTTTCCCGCTACGATTCCGACATCAAATTGATCGAAGACGATTATCAGGCAAAAGTCTACGCCGAAGCCCGTCGGCTGAAGGAAACCTCCGACCGGCGGGAACAAAAATCCCTCTCCCTCTCCCTTGACCGCGAACGGCGGATGAGGGATCAGCGGATCAATCTCATCGTCCGCCGGCAAGATGATGACCAAATCATCGCCAAGAGCCGTCGCGAATTGACGCTCCTCGACGGAAGATTGAAGAACGCAGTCAGCGATGCCGATCGCCTTCGCGAGGTGACGATCGCCGAATTCCAAGAGCTGTACGATCGGGCCAAAGCCCGATATGAAACTCTCAAACCGTATATGGAAAACGCCGTGGACATCCTCGACCCGACGTTTTACGATACGCTGGCTTCCATCAATTCCCGCCACGAAGAACGGTTGCGCGAGGCGGAAACCGAACTCGATGCCAAAGCCGAAGCCCTGCTTCCCAAGTATCGGGAAATCTTCTTCGCCCAGGACGAAAAAGACCATTCCGCGGAATACGCCGCCCGCATCGCGGAGGTCATGTCCGCCCGGGATCAGGATCGTTTGCTATACGAACAAAGACTCCAAGCCGTCGAGGCTGAATATCAACGCCGTCTGGCGGCTTTAAGTCGCGAAGAATCGATGATGGAATCGGAGACCGAAGTGGAAATGACCGCCGTTCAGACCCGGATCTCCGCGATGGAATCGCAGTTCCGACTCCAAACCGTTCAAGCGGAAAAGGACGGGGAAGCCCGGATCAAAGCCCACCGCGACGCCACCGCAAAAACGATCCAACGGCTGACCGAAGAATACGTCAAATCTCTGAAATCTTCGCAAGGAACCATCGAAGAACTATCCCAGGACTTCCGCAAAGTCCTCGACGGATACGGGGAATACAAACGCTTTGCCGAACGCGACTCGGGATACCGCCGGATCGTCCGTTCGATTCGACGGGCAGAACGCAAGCGGTTGCGGGTTTCGCTCAAACAACTCGATGCTAAATTCCGCAAATACCGCATCGACGCCAAAAAAGCCTAATCAAAAAAGACACCCGGAAGGATTCGTTTCCGGGTGTCATATTTTTATCGGAGGATGCGCAGGCGGCTTTGCCCGTATTTGGTCTGGGGAACGTTGAAGTTTTCCGCAATCGTCGCGGCGATGTCCGCGAACGTTTCCGATTCCGGAAGCATTCCCCCGTTGAGCAAGCGGTTGAAAAGCAGGAAAGGAACATATTCGCGCGTATGGTCGCTGCCGCGGAAGGTGGGGTCGTTTCCATGATCGGCGGTGATGATCAACAGGTCCTCGTCGTTTAGGACCGGCAGGAGGGTTTCCAAATCGCGGTCAAACTCTTCCAACGCCGCGCGATAGCCGTGCGGATCGCGACGATGGCCGTACATGGCGTCAAAATCGACGAGATTGACGAAGCATAGACCGGTGAAATCACCTTGGGCAATGGCCATCGTCGTTTCCATTCCGTGATGATTGGATACGATCCCGTGATGGTCGGTGATCCCCGAACCATTGAAGATGTCGCGGATCTTTCCGACCGAGATCACGTCGTATTGGTGCTCGGCCAGCCAATTGAGGACGGTCTTTCCGGAAGGATCGAGGGCGTAGTCGTGGCGATTGGGCGTTCGGCGGAAGCCGTTGACGGGATCCCCGACATAGGGGCGAGCGATCACGCGCCCGACTTTCCATTCGTCGCGAAGCGTCAGTTTCCGGGCGATTTTGCAGATCGAATACAGTTCGCTGAGGGGAATGATTTCCTCGTGGGCGGCGATCTGCAGGACGGAGTCGGCGGAGGTGTAAACGATCAGTTCTCCGGTTTGCATCTGCCGAGGGCCGAGTTCCGTGAGAATCTCCGTTCCCGATGCGGCTTTGTTGCCGATGATCTTTCGGCCGGTTTTCGCCGTCAGTTCCTGCAAAAGGGCATCGGGAAATCCCGTGTCCGTAAAGGTCTGGAAGGGGATGGCGGTACGTAACCCCATGATTTCCCAATGACCGGTCATCGTATCTTTGCCGTTGGACAATTCTTTCATCTTTCCGACGTTCGCCCGCGGTTTGTCCACGGGAGGGACCCCCTGGATGTCGGTGAGATTTCCGAGACCGAAGGACCCGAGCAGCGGCAGATGGATTCCGCCGGTGGCCTGAGCGATGTGAGAAAGGGTGTTGGCGTCTTCGTCGCCGAACTTGGCGGCGTCGGGAAGAGCGCCGATGCCGACGCTATCCATGACGATGAGAAAAACGCGTTTGAATTTCATGTTCATTCCTTCTTTCCGAAGGCGCGCGGATGCGCGGCCTGATAAGCATCCTGAAGATGCCGTTTGGAGATGTGGGTGTAATTTTCGGTGGTAAGGATGTCTTCGTGTCCCAATAACTCCTGCACCGCCCGAAGATCGGCACCGTTCTCCAACAAATGGGTGGCGAACGAGTGGCGGAGCGTATGCGGAGAAATCGGTTTATCGATTCCCGCTTTCAAGGCGAGGGTTTGGAGGATTTTATAGAAACCCACGCGGCTGATGCGGCCACCGTCTTTGTTCACAAAGAGAATTTCTTTTCCCTTCGGGTGAATCAGCGGTCGCGCCTCGGTCAGGTACTTCCGCAAGGCGGCGATCGAATCGGCCCCGAGGGGAACGATCCGTTCTTTTGACCCTTTGCCGGTGACGTTGACAAGGCCGTTGTTCAGATGGAGATCGGCGATGTCCAAATCGATCAGTTCGGATACGCGGAGTCCGGACCCGTAGGCGAGTTCGATCATCGCCCGATTGCGCAGTTCCAACACCGTTCCGGTTCCGATCGCGGCTTCGAGAAGGCGGTCGATCTCTTCGACATTGAGGACGACCGGCAGTTGCTTCCGGGGTTTGGGCAACGGGACCGATTCGACGACATTGTCATCGATGATCTTTTCGACTTGAAGATATCGATGGAAGGATTTGATCGCGGAGAGTTTGCGGGCAACGCTTTTCGGGGCCATTTCTTCCCGTTTGAGACGAGCGACATATTGAAGCAGATGGGCCCGTTCGATTTTGTCGGGACGGGAGATATGGTAGTTCCTCTCCAAAAACGCCAAATAGTCTTTGAGGTCGTTTTGATAAGAAACGATGGTGTTTTTGGCGAGGTTTTTCGTGACGCGAAGGAAATAGACGTATTCTTTGAGTAAGCCTTCCAACATATCAGCACGCCCTTTCCAAAAAGGCCGTTTCGACTTGGTTCATCAAGAGCAGCCCGCGAGGGGTCAGCCGCAGGTGGTCGTCCTCGCAAACCAAAAGGCCCCATTCGACATATTGACGCAACCGGGGATATCGGGCGAACAAATCGACCCC
>JAKLGB010000079.1 GCA_022710895.1 Bacillota bacterium | reverse complement strand
GTTCGAACCGGTTACGATAATACCGAGTTCGCAGTTGTTCGTCACGATGTAATTCCCGCGTCTCGCAGGAAGAAGCGAAAAAATCGGAAAAACCCATTTCATATCCCTCGAATCTTGGTCAGGATTTGGTAAAACTGTTTTTCGGTCTTGATCAGGTCGGCGGAGTTGTCGATCACGAAATCGGAAAGTTTGATTTTCTCTTCCATCGGGATTTGCGCATCGATCCGTTGAATGGCGGTGGTTCTGTCGATGTCATCGCGGGCCATTAGGCGTCGAATCTGAGTTTCCCGATCGGTTTTCACCAAAACCACCTGGTCGCAAAACGACTGGTATCCGGTCTCAAACAGCAGGGGAATCTCCAAAATGACAAAATCTTCTTGGGATTCCCGCCCCACTGCGACCAAACGGTCGATTTCTTCCCGAACCGCGGGATGGGTGATCGAGTTGAGTCTTTCCCGCAACTGGTTATCGGAAAACACCATGGATCCCAACTTCTTCCAATCGATCTCATAGTTCTTCCCGACGATGGCGGAGGAAAACTCGGCGATTAATTTATTATACAATATATTCCCGGGTTTGGACAGTTCTTTATAGACATTGTCTGCATCGATCACATGTAGTCCGACGCGCCGGAATAATTTTGCGACGGTCGATTTTCCCGTGGCGATGCCCCCGGTCAATCCGATGATTTTCATATTTATCCCTTCTTTGGTTGGCAATGAGGACAATAGTAGGTCCCTCTTCCGCCCACCTGAATTTTGGCAATGGGGGTGGCGCAGAGGGGACAAGGTTCCCCTTTTTTGTCATGAACGTTCAACTCGTTTTGAAACCGCCCGGTGACTCCGAGGCTGGAGTAATAGGTTCTGATCGTCGTTCCACCCAATTCGATCGCCTTGGAAAGCACCGCTCGACTGGCCTCTGCCAATCGCGCGAAATCTTCGGTTTCCAAAGCCCGAACCGGGGTTTCCGGATGGAGCCGGCAACGGAAAAGCACCTCGTTGACATAGATGTTGCCTAATCCGCTGATGACCGTTTGATCCAAAAGCCAACTTTTAACCGGTCGAATGGAGGTTTTGGCCATGCTTTGCAGGTATGGGCCCCCGAAGGATTCGTCGAAGGGTTCCAATCCCATGCCGCATAAACCTTTGGCTTCTCGTTCGCAACCACGGGGAACCAATTCCATGGTTCCGAATTTCCGGGTGTCATGATACCGTAACGTTTCCCCGTCCGTGAAATGGAAAACGACGTGTTCGTGCTTTTCCAAAACGGCATCAATCGGTTTTAAATAGAATTTTCCTTCCATCCGCAAATGCGAAATCAGGGTGTTGCGATCCAAAATGAAGAACAAGTATTTCCCGTACCTTCCCATTTGCCGAATCGTCTGTCCGGAAATCGCTGCCGAAAAGGTTTCGGGATCGGAGTTTTTCAGGATTTTCGGATAGATGAATTCGGCTTTGACGAAGGTTTTCCCGACAAGGTGTTCGGACAAGGTCGCCCGAATGGTTTCTACTTCCGGTAATTCCGGCATCTCAGGCTACCTCGAAAAGGTTCTGCCCGAAGCTCCCGGCGATCCGCAGCGGGACCCTGAACGGCACCGCCTGTTCCATCTGCTCGCGAACAAGCGCTTCGATCACGGTTTTTTCGGAATTGGGAACCGAGAAAACCAGTTCGTCATGAATTTGTAGCAAAATCTGTGTCCGTAATCCTCGGCGGGCGATCTCCTCCGCGATCCGTACCATCGCCACTTTGAGAATGTCGGCGGCGGAACCTTGAATCGGGGCATTCATCGCCATCCGCTTTCCGAATTCCCGGGTCATATAATGGTCGGCGGAAACTTCGGGAATATAGCGACGGCGGTTGAGGATCGTTCGCACAAAGCCTTGGGTTTTGGCTTCTTCGATCTGACGATCCATGAATGCCTTGATACCGGGAAATTGGGCGAAATAGTTGGCGATGAAGGTCTCCGCCTGTTTGGGAGAAATCTTCAAATCTTCGGAAAGGCCCCAAGCGGTTTTGCCGTAAATGATTCCGAAATTCACGGCTTTGGCGGCTCGCCGTTCCTCGGGAGTAACCTCTGATTTTCCCAGAATCAGTTTGGCGGTATGGGCGTGGATGTCCTCCCCGCGACGAAACGCTTCGATCAGCGGTTCCACATCGGCCATTTCCGCCAATACCCGTAGCTCGATTTGCGAGTAGTCGCAGGAGTATAGAAGCGAATCCGGTTCCGCAATGAAGATGCGGCGGATTTCCTTGCCCTCTTCGGTGCGAACGGGAATATTCTGAAGGTTGGGTTCGATGCTGGAAAGACGGCCGGTCTGTGCCACGGTCTGCTTATAGATCGTATGGACCTTCCCGTCCTTCTTCATCGCCAACGCCGTTTTCAACCCTTCATAATAAGTCGAATACAGTTTTTTGGCGGTTCGGTGTTCCATGACCATATCAACGATCGGATGGAAACCGGCGATTTGTTCCAGAACTTTGACGTCGGTGGAGTACCCTTCTTTGGATTTTTTATAGTAGGGGAGATTGAGTTTTTCAAACAAGATGACTCCCAGCTGTTTAGGGCTGTTCACGTTGAATTCTTCGCCGGCCGCGGCATAGATCTGCTTTTCCAGGGCCTCGATTCGGACCGCGAGTCCGTTTCCGAACTGGTCAAGGGCGGGTTCGTCTAAAGAAATTCCGGAATATTCCATCGCGGCCAAGGTTCCCGCCAGTGGAATCTCCACTTCATTCAAGAGCCGTGTTTGTCCGTACTCTTCGATTTTTGCCACTAGTACCGGTTTCAATTCGGCAATGGCGGCGGCTTTACGGACGGCATGAATTTTGAATGCTTCGGGATCCTTGGGAAGCGCGTACTTCGCTCCGCGACCATAGACCTCCTCGTCGAACGGGACGGAATCGAGGCGGTACACGGTGGCGATTCCACGGAAATCGGTCTGGGTCTCGTTGGGATTGAGCAAATATGCCGCCAGCAAAAGGTCGAATCCGACTCCCTGGATTTCCACTCCGTCCCACAATAAGGCGACCTTCATCTGTTTCCAATCGTAGACATCCTTCATAGCATTCGGGTCTTTGAGCCAATCACGGAAACGCATGGACCGGCATCCCCAGTCATAATCGATAAAGAATCGGCCATGGGTATTGACCAGCCCGAAACCCAGTTTCTGAGCGGTATGGTAGTTCAAACCGAAAAGTTCCAAATGCAGGCTTGCGGGTCCGTGAAGGATGGAAGCCAACATCGATTCCGAGGTGACCGTTCGAAAAACGGGCTCATCGGAAAGCGCGGCTTTGGGACGCGCCAGTTCCAAGGAGCGAAGAATGGCGCGAAACTCCATTTTTTGTAAAAATGCCCGCAGGGTATCGGAATCCGAGCCGTGAAAGGCCAACGCTTCGGAGCGGATCTCGTTGGGAAAATCCCGAATGATGGTCGCCATTTCTTTGGAAAAGCGGGCTTGTTCCTGATGGGCGACGATTTTTTCCTGGAGTTTTCCCTTGAGATCTTCCGCATGGAGCAGGACGTTTTCCAAGGTTCCGTATTCGGCCAACAACTTGACGGCCGTCTTATCACCGATGCCGGGGACTCCGGGGATATTGTCGGAGGCATCTCCGACTAGGCCTTTATAATCCGGCATCTGTTCGGGTCCGAATCCGAGCTTTTCGCGCATGGAATCCGGGGTGAACACTTCGACCTCGGATAACCCTTTTTTGGAAATGATCTGGGTCACCTTGGGAGACAAGAGTTGCAAAAGGTCGTGATCGTTACTGAAAATCTCGATGGCGTCGAAGTCGGGGGTCAGCGCGGTCGCGCAATAGCCGATGATGTCGTCGGCTTCGAAATGATCCTGCTCGTAGCGCGGGACTCCCGCCGCATCCAGATATTCCCGTACCAAAGGCATTTGCATGATCAACTCTTGGGGCGTCTCTTTCCGAGTTCCTTTATATTCGGGAAATTGTTCGTGGCGGAACGTTTTTCCCTTGCAGTCGAAAGCCACGAGAATATGCGTAAAATCACGGTTCAAAAGCGATTGAATCGTGCTCACGAATCCAAAAACCCCGTTCGTGTAAACCCCCATGCTGTTTTGCATCAGATTTCCCATCGCGGCGGTTGCATAATAGGA
Source organism: Bacillota bacterium (assembly GCA_022710895.1). Taxonomy (GTDB): domain Bacteria; phylum Bacillota_I; class Bacilli_A; order Izemoplasmatales; family Hujiaoplasmataceae; genus JAKLGB01. The sequence goes on along the minus strand of JAKLGB010000079.1, from coordinate 1,786 downwards.
GCGGAAGAGAAGGTTATTTCCATCGATCAGGAGCAATTTTTTCATCTTGTCACCTCAGATAAAACCGTGGGTGAGACGAGCCTCTTCGGAAACCAAAATAAGGCCATCAGGATTTGGAAAAATTCTTTTTGTAGACCAGCAACAAGCCTTTGAGGATGAGGCCTTCGTCGACGATCATCTTTTCGGTGCAATGAGGAGCAATCATCTTGGCGTGGCCCCCGGTGATGATGACGGGAAGGTCGGTTGAACCGATTTGCTGAAAAATCCGACGAACCATTCCGTCGATCATCGAAGCGTGTCCGTAGATGAGTCCGGCTTTGACGGAATCGGCGGAATTCGTCCCCAATAGTTTCGTGGGGGGTTCCAATTCCACCTGGGGCAGCAGAGAGGTTTTCGATATCAGCGCATTTTTGCTGGTGGTGACGCCTGGAGCGATGATACAGCCTTTGAAAGTGGCGTTCTCCACATAAGAGAACGTGGTCGCGGTTCCCAGATCGATGACGATGCAGGTTTTTCCGTATTGTTCGGTGGCGGCCACGATGTTGGCAATCAGATCGGTGCCGACTTCCTTGGGATTATCGGTCATGATTTTGATTCCCGTTTTCAAGCCTTGTCCGAGAAAAACCGGGGTGATGTCAAGCCAATTTTGGAAAAACTCCTTAAACACATCGTTCAATTCGGGAACCACCGAGGAAATGACGGCTTCGGTGGTGCCTTTGAGCGATTGGTTGAGCAAAAACGCATACTCGTCAGCCAAGATGGCCTTGGCGGTATTGATGCGAAGAATATGATCGATTTTTTCCCGGGTTTTGGACAACCCGATGGAAATCGTCGTGTTTCCGATGTCAATCAATGCCAGCATGGTCGGTGTCTCCCCCTTCGGAATCGGCCTTTTCCCGAAAATGAATCAGACGATCGGCAACGACCGCTCCGGCACTGGCTGCCAACAAGATTTCAATCGCGCCGTTGGTAATGAAGATCGATTGCAGAAAAATGAGGATTCCACGAAAGCCGCCGTTGGCTTCCATGATCGACAAGGTGTCTCCCCCGACGAGTTCCCCGATCGAAGCGTTGCCCAAAGCCAGCGGGAACGTGAAGACCATCATCGGAACCACCATCGCCGTGTGCAGTGCGGTCAGAACCGCGAAAGCGAAGACAAGCGCGGTCAGCCGCTGTCGAAAAATCCACATCGCTTTCCGTTTTCCGGCCATCCAGCGGAAAAACGCCAAAAGGCCCCGATAGACATCGTGGGCCAAAAAGCCGAAGATGACGCGGGGAATAACCGAGACCCACGGAAAAATGAAGAGATAGTCAAAACCCGCAGAGTAAGTCGCGCGGATCAACGTTCCCATCCCGAAAACCAATCCAAGAAAAGCTCCCTGTTTTCGGCCGAGCATCGCTCCGCCGATTAAAACGGGAATGTGAATCAGGGTGATGCTGGGAATGCCGAACAAGGTGATCAGTCCCAGATAAGGGACAAAAACCATCGCCAAAATGATGGCGGAGAACATAGCCAGGATGGTGATTTCACGAATCCGATCCTGACGGGATCCAGATGCTTTTCGATTCATATTTTCTCCTTTTTAAGCCGCGTTCAGCGGTCTCATAAGTGAAACACCTGATGAATGGATCAAACGTTTTTCTTGATCTCCGCGATTTTCGCGTAGTCTAGTTCTTTCAACATGGCCAACAATTGGGCCTTAACGGCTTCGTAGTCGTCCAAATGGATCATCGAAGTCGTCGAATGGATGTAGCGGGAAGGCATGCCGATCGTAAAAACGAGAAC
>JAKLGB010000078.1 GCA_022710895.1 Bacillota bacterium | reverse complement strand
AGAAGAGGGTATAAATACCCTCTTCCAGAGTCTGTCATTCTTCGAAATCCGCGTAGGGGTCGTCTTCTTCGACCGGGGGCAGTTCGTAATCCAGGGAAGTATGCCGGAGGATGCCCGTTCCGGAAGGAATCAAGCCGCCGATGATGACGTTCTCCTTGAGCCCCAAGAGGGGGTCGCTCTTTCCGCGGATGGCGGCGTCGGTGAGGACGCGGGTCGTTTCCTGGAAGGAGGCCGCCGACAGGAAGGAGTCGGAACGGAGCGAGGCTTTCGTGATGCCGAGGAGCACCGGTTTGGCCACGGCGGGACGTTTGCCCGTCAGTAGGGCTTCGTGGTTGGCTTCGATGAACTCGTTGACGGAAATCTGTGATCCCGGGAGGAGATCCGTGTCCCCTTCCAGCATGACGTTGACCTTGCGGGTCATCTGCCGGATGATGATTTCCAAGTGCTTGTCGGAAATTTCGACCGCTTGGGAACGGTAGACTTTTTGGACTTCCTTCAGGATGTATTGCTGGACCGCTTCCATGTCGCCCACACGCAGGAGTTCTTTGGGATCGATGGCGCCTTCGGTCAACTGTTGGCCGGCGGCGACGTCGTCGTCTTTTTTGACGAGCGGTTGGACGTTGGAGTTGGTTTCGTATTTCTTCGTTTCGATGTCATTGGAAACGGTGATGAGATAACGTTCTTCGATCGGAGTGATTTCCTTGACGGTGCCGTTGATCTCGGAGATGATTGCCTTGCCTTTGGACGTCCGGGCTTCAAACAGTTCCTGAACACGGGGAAGACCTTGGGTGATGTCGTCTCCGGCGACGCCGCCGGTATGGAAGGTACGCATCGTCAACTGGGTGCCGGGTTCGCCGATCGACTGAGCGGCGATGGTTCCGACCGATTCGCCGACTTCGGCACGGTCGCCCGTGGCCATATTACGGCCGTAGCATTTCCGGCAGACACCGACTTTCGCGCTGCAGGTAAGGCAGGTGCGGATGCCGACGGTCAGGGTGCCTTTGTCCTTGCCGTTTTCGTCTCGGTCCAAAGCATAGATCGATTTGGCGATGTCTTCGTTGATGTAATCGTTGCGGCGAACCAGGATTTCTCCGGTCACCGGATGAACGAAATCGCAGGAGGCATAGCGGCCGTGGATGCGGTCGAACAGAGTTTCGATCGGTTTTCCGTCGCGGTCCAAGAGCGCTTTGACGCGAACGCCTTTGTCGGTTCCGCAATCTTCTTCGGCGATGACGACATCTTGGCTGACGTCGACCAAACGACGGGTAAGGTAGCCGGATTCGGCGGTCTTCAACGCGGTGTCGGTCGACCCTTTTCGAGCGCCGTGGGTGGAGATGAAGAATTCGCTCATCGTCAGTCCTTCGCGGAAGTTCGCTTTGATCGGCAGTTCAATCGTTCCGCCGGAGGGGTTGGCCATCAGGCCGCGCATCCCGGCGAGCTGAGTGAAGTTGGAGGCGTTGCCACGGGCTCCCGAATCGCTCATCATGTAAATGTGGTTGTCTTTCTTGAGTTCTTTGAGAAGGCCTTCTTGGATTTCGTCCTTGGCTTTTTCCCATTCCTTAATGACGAGTTTGGCCCGTTCGGAATCCGTCAGGAGCCCTTCGTCATAGAGGTTGTGGATTTCGTCGACTTGAGCGTCGTGACGGGCCAAAACTTCGGCCTTGTGGGTGTAGACCTTGACGTCGGAAGCCGCAACGGTGATCCCGGAAATCGTCGAATAATGGAACCCGATGTTTTTCAGTTTGTCGAGCATTTTCGAGGTTTCATTGATCTTGTAGCGCGAGAAGATCGCGGCGATGATCATGGAAAGAAACTTCTTCTTGAACGGTTCGACGAGGGGCCGTTTGGCGATTTCGGCCGGAATGTTGGCTCCGGGAGCGAGGAAATATTTCGCGGGAGTCGCTTTTTCCAAATTGTCTCGGGTGGCTTCGTTGATGTAGGGGAATGACTCGGGCAGGATCGTGTTGAAAATCAACTTGCCGGGGGTGGTGATCAAATAATGGTTTTTCAGTTCTTCACCGAGCGACCGGTTCATGCTGACGACACGGACGGCAATGCGGGTGTGAAGCGTGATGACTTTATTATCATAAGCCATTAGCACTTCGTTGTAATCCTTATAGACGTTGCCTTCTCCGGGTTCTCCTTCACGTTCCAAAGTCAGGTAATAGTTGCCCAAAACCATGTCTTGGGAAGGAGTGACGACCGGTTTTCCGTCTTTGGGGTTCAAGATGTTATTGGAGGCAAGCATTAGCACGCGGGCTTCGGCTTGGGCTTCTTCGGACAACGGTACGTGCACGGCCATCTGATCGCCGTCAAAGTCGGCGTTGAACGCGGTGGTGACCAGCGGATGCAGACGGATGGCCTTGCCTTCAACGAGTTTCGGTTCGAAGGCTTGGATCCCCAAACGGTGCAAGGTCGGAGCACGGTTCAAAAGGACGGGGTGTTCGCGGATGACGTCATCGAGGACGCCCCAGACCCGAGGATCGAGGGTTTCGATCATCCGTTTGGCGCTGCGGATGTTGGAAGTGATGTTCCGGCTGATCAATTCGCGGATGACAAAGGGCTTAAAGAGAATGATTGCCATTTCTTTGGGAAGACCGCATTGGTACATTTCCAAATCCGGTCCGACGACGATGACGGAACGGCCGGAATAGTCGACGCGTTTTCCCAACAGGTTCTGACGGAAACGTCCCTGTTTTCCCCGAAGCATGTCGGAAAGCGATTTGAGGGCGCGGTTCTTTTCCACCACGACTTTGCGACCCCGCTTGGAATTGTCGATCAATGCATCGACGGCTTCTTGAAGCATCCGCTTCTCGTTTTTGGTGATCAAGTGGGGAGCGCCTTGTTCGAATTGCCGTTTCAGGCGGTTGTTGCGGTTGAGGATTCGACGATAGAGGTCATTCAAATCGGTGGTGGCGAACCGGCCGCCGTCGAGTTGAACCATCGGGCGCAGATCCGGAGGAATGACGGGCAACACATCCAAAACCATCCATTCGGGCTTGTTGTCGGAATTTTTAAAAGCTTCGACGACGTTCAGCCGTTTGATGATCTTTTCGCGGCGTTGCTTGGAAGCGGTCTTCAATTCCTTACGAAGATTGACGGCTTCTTTTTCCAGATCGATCTTCCGGAGCAGATATTTCACGGCTTCCGCGCCGGTAAGGGCTTTGAAACGACTGCCGAATTCGAAGTAGTATTTCGTATAGTCGGCTTCGGAAATGATCTGCTTGTAGAACAACCCGGTGTCGCCCGGGTCGACGACGATGTAGGAAGCCAAATAGACGACTTCTTCCAGTTCTTTCGATTTGATGTCCAGCAGGATCGCCAAACGGGAAGGGGTGTTGCGGAGATACCAGGCATGAACGACCGGGGCGGCCAATTCAATGTGTCCCATCCGCTCGCGGCGAACTTTGCTTTCGGTGTATTCGACACCGCAAACCGGGCATTTCTTGCCGGGGTGAGTGCTGCGTTTGGCTTTGTTGGAACAAGCACATTGATAGTCTTTGGTCGGACCGAAAATGACTTCGCAGAACAGTCCGTCCTTTTCCGGTTTCAACGTACGGTAGTTGATGGTTTCATGTTTTTTGACTTCTCCGTAAGACCAGCTGCGGATTTCTTCGGGGGAGGCCAAGCGGATTTTCAGATGCTGATATTTTTGGCTCATTCGTTGATCCCGCCTTTCTTACGACTGGAACCCGTACTTGGTGATGTAATCTTCCACATCATCCTCGACGAGGCTCCGATTGACTTCGTTGATGCCGGTATCTTTGGAAATCAGTTCGACATACAAACCGAGGGAACGCAGTTCCCGGGTGAGGACACGGAAGGATTCGGGCAGGCTCGGATCGGGAATCGGTTGACCGTCGACGATCGCACGGAAGACTTTATTGCGACCGATGATGTCGTCGGATTTGACCGTGAGCATTTCCTGAAGGGTGTAAGCGGCGCCGTAAGCTTCCAACGCCCAGACTTCCATTTCTCCGAAACGCTGACCGCCGTTTTGGGCTTTTCCACCCATCGGCTGTTGCGTGACCAGGGTGTAGGGGCCGACGCTTCTAGCATGCAGTTTGTCGTCGACCATATGGTCCAATTTAATCATATACATGACACCGACCGATACGCGGTTGTCGAACCGTTGGCCGGTACGGCCGTCATAGAGGACCATCTTGCCGTCGTCATCCATTCCTGCTTCTTTCATGATGTCGGCGAGATCGTGTTGAGTGACACCGTCGAAAACAGGGGTGGCGATGTGCAAACCGAGTTTCTTGGCCGCCATTCCCAAATGGATTTCAAGGACTTGGCCGATATTCATACGGGAGGGAATGCCCATCGGGTTGAGCATGATGTCGACGGGAGTTCCGTCGGCCATGTACGGCATGTCCTCGGAGGGCAGGATTTTGGAGATGACGCCTTTGTTTCCGTGGCGTCCGGACATTTTGTCGCCTTCGGAAATCTTCCGTTTCTGAACGATGTAAACGCGGACGACTTCGTTGACCCCGGGGGCCAGCTCATCCTCATTTTCGCGCGAGAAGACTTTGACGCTGTGGACGATTCCGCCGCCGCCGTGGGGAACACGGAGAGAGGTGTCACGAACTTCACGAGATTTTTCTCCGAAAATCGCCAGCAACAAGCGGTCTTCCGGAGTCGGGTCGGTCTGACCTTTAGGGGTGACTTTGCCGACGAGGATGTCGCCTTCCTTGACTTCGGCGCCGGGGATGATGATGCCTTTGGCATCAAGGTATTTCCGTCCGTCTTCGCCGACATTGGGGATTTCGCGGGTGATTTCCTCTTTGCCCAACTTGGTGTCACGGGCTTCGAGTTCGTATTTTTCGATATGGATCGAAGTGTAGACGTCTTCTTTGACCAAACGTTCATTCATGATGACGGCGTCTTCGAAGTTATAACCGTTCCACGTCATAAAGGCGACGACGACGTTGCGGCCCAAGGCCATTTCGCCCAGATCCATCGAGGGACCGTCGGCGACGATGTCACCTTTGTGAATGACTTCCCCGAGTTCGACGATCGGTTTTTGGTTGATGCAGGTGCCTTGATTGCTGCGCATGAACTTGGCGAGCGTGTAGGTGTCGAGGTTTCCGTCTTCGCGACGGATCTTGACCGCTAGCCCATCGACCGATTCCACAACCCCGTCGTTTTCGGCGATGACGCAGGTCCCGGAGTCATGGGCGGTTTTATATTCGATGCCCGTGCCGACGAATGGGGCTTCGGGTTTCAAAAGCGGAATGGCTTGGCGCTGCATGTTGGCTCCCATGAGGGCGCGGTTGGCGTCATCGTGTTCCAAAAAGGGGATGCAGGCGGTCGAAATCGAAACGATCTGTTGCGGACTGACGTCCATATAATCGCATTTCTCGCGGTCGAAAATCTTGGTTTCGCCTTGAGAACGGGCAACGACGCGGTCTTCTTTGATTGTCATGTCGTCGTTCAGTTCGACGTTGGCTTGGGCGATGACATATTTCATCTCATCGTCGGCAGAAAGATAATGGAGTTCATCGGTGACTCGGCAGGTGGCTTTGTCGACCTTGAGGTAGGGGGTTTCCATGAATCCGTATTTATTGACCTTGACATAGCAAGCAAGGGAGTTGATCAAACCGATGTTCTGTCCTTCCGGGGTTTCGATCGGGCAGATGCGGCCATAGTGGGATTGATGGACGTCGCGGACTTCGAAAGAAGCGCGATCGCGAGTCAACCCGCCGGGGCCGAGGGCGGAGATGCGGCGTTTATGGGTGATTTCATCTAACGGGTTGGTCTGTTGCATGAATTGCGACAATTGGCTGGACCCGAAGAATTCCTTGAGCGAGGAAGTGAGCGGACGGATGTTGATGAGGTTTTGCGGGGTCATGTCCTTCAGTTCTTTGGTGGACATCCGGTCTTTGACGTTCTTTTCCATCTTGGCCAAACCGATGCGGAATTGGTTCTTCAGCAATTCTCCGATCAAACGGAGACGACGGTTTCCCAGATGATCGATGTCATCGAGTC
>JAKLGB010000077.1 GCA_022710895.1 Bacillota bacterium | reverse complement strand
ATATTCGTCCATGGAGAATTGGTTCAGCGGCGATCCGTCGACTTCGCCCATGGCTTGATACACCAGGTGGTTTTCTTCGGTCAAAGCGAAACGAAGGACATAGGTGGAATAATCATAGAAGAACGTCACCGGATCATAAACGTAATTGTATACAATCGTATACAGGTTCGATGGTGACATGTAGATCTGATAGGTGCTTCCCAAATAGGCATCGACCCGTGCCGCTTCCTCGTCCATTGCGTTGAAAGAGGCAATCAAGAGATAATTGACGGAGAAGTTATCGTTGGGCATGATGTAAATTTGGTCGGCCGGGATGAGAATTTCGTCATCGGATGCCGCAGAATCGCGGTAAACCGGAACGAAATCATCTTCCGAAAAGCCATAATTGATGGTATAGTTGTTCATTACCAGATGGACATGACCGTCGATCATCCGGGCATCCGCCAAATACGAATTGTCGAAGTACAGTTCTTTGACCAAGATCGGATCGACTTCCGCGGTGACCTCGGCAATGTCGTAAACCCATACTTTAACGCCATACCGGTAATGATACCAGTAGTAATAATCGTCGCCCGTCTTGGTTTCGTCGTAGGAATATTCCGATCCAAGGACGACCAGGCGATCGCCTTCGAGGAACATTCCGGTGATCGACCCGTTTTCCATCGCCAAATCGAATTGGATTTCGAGGGTGTCTGGATCGAGGATGAAGAAATGGGACCAATTGGAGAGATAGATGTGATTTCCGTCGGTCAATGCCGTATCATACTCTTCAACGCCCTCGACTTGATTGTTGGTTTCGCTGTGGGAGGGTGTGGCGGAATCTTCCGCTTGGCCGTTGACAGAAGTCATGGCGGTGGTGGTCGCCCCGACGGCAAACTCGTAGTTTTTAAACCGGTATCCGTATTCGGTTTCGTCGAACAAGCCGCGCAGATACTGGCGCAACTCGGAATAGTCGGCAAAACCGTCGACCTCCGTCACGATCGGAAGTTGCGTGATGGTGGTGGTAGTGGTCGAACGTTGATCACAACCCAGAAAAGCGACGACGGCGATCGTCGCCAGCAAGAGAAACAAACTTCGTTTCCAAAAACGGGTAGGACTCATATCGGATTCCCCCTTTTGAAATGGTTCTCCATCCAATAAACAATCGAGGACGGACTTCTGTTGGTGTTCCCAGAAAAAAACGATTCGACTATTTCGTCAACTCCAGGAACCAATCGATGTCTTGCTTGATCAATTCCAAGGAACCGACCCAAAAGGATCGGTCGGTGACGTCGATGCCCGCCATCCGTGCGGTGTCTTCCACCGAACTCTTGCCGGTGGCGGCCAAGAGACGATCGTACCGGGCCGGGAACCCGTCCTTATCTTTCAAGTATTGGGCGTACAAGCCTTTGGCAAACAACAGTCCGAACGCATAAGGGAAATTGTAGAACGATAACGAACCGCTGTAATAATGGCCTTTGCACAGCCACATGTAGGGATGCAGTACTTCTGGATCCAAGCCGTCACCATAGGTTTTTTTCTGGGCATCCAGCATCATTTCCTTCAGTTCATTTTCGTCAAAGACGGTTTCTTTCCGACCTTCGAACACGGCTTGTTCAAAATGGAAACGCGAAAGAATGTCGACGATGACCTGGGTGTAATCCTGAATCGAGGATTCCAGCAAGGCGATCCGTTCCTGATCATCGGCAGCGTCGCGGAGAGCGGCTTTATTGACGATGGTCTCGCAGAAGGTCGAGGCCGTTTCGGCGACCGGCATGGTGTAACTTCCGTTCAAAATCGATTCCCCGAAGATGCATTCTCCGTGATAGGCGTGACCTAATTCATGGGCCAGAGTGATCAAATCGCCGAAAACGCCGGTAAAATTGGTCAAAACCCGGCTTTGTCCGATCGGATGAATGTTTTCACAAAACGCTCCACCCACTTTTCCTTCCTTGGGAAGAAAGTCGATCCACCCTTCGGAGAAAGCGCGTTTGGCCATTTCGTAAAGTCGTTCCCCGAAGGTTCGGAAATTTTTCAAAACGTAATCGGCGGCTTCGGGAATGGAAAACAGACGGGAGGTCTTGCCCATCGGGGCAAACAAGTCATAGAATGGAAGGCCGTTGGCGTGACCCAGCATTTCGCCTTTCCGGCGCAGATAGCGGCGAAATATCGGGAGATATTCGGTCGCGACATCGATCAAAGCCTGAAGGGTTTCCCGTTTCATCCGGCTCTTGAACAACGCTTCGTCCAACGCCGAAGGGAAACCCCGAAGAGCGCTCAACGTGTTCACTTCGCCTTTGATGTTGTTCAGCGCGAAACAAACCGACTTCTCAATATTCTTGTAACTGGCGAGTTCAGCCAAATAAGCTCGCCGGCGGACATCGGCATCGGCTTCATACGCCAAATTCCGCACTTGCGAGAGCGGTAGTTTCTTGCCATCGAAATCGATCGTCAGGGTCGAGGTCAATAGTTGCTGGAGCCGTTCCCATTCTTCCGAGCCCGTCTGCCGCAGTTTGGCAATCAGCCATTCGGTTTTGTCGTCCAATGTGTGTTTTGCCTGCTCGACGATTTCGTGAAGATGATACTCGTGTTCCCGTAGGAAGGGACTGCTGGCGATATCTTCGTCCAAACCGGGATATGCCGCCAACCATTGGGTGAACAAAGTGTCCGACTTGGTGACCTCGGTCGTTTTTACCGAAAGCAGGTTCATCCATTTGGTGGTTTGCACATCCGTGGCGTCGGTCGCTTCGCGAAGCGCAGCATAACAAAAAAGACGCGTCAACACCGTTGCGAAATCGATCTCCTGTCGCAGGTATCGTTCCAAGCGGTCTTTCTTGTCGACATAATCTTTCAGTTCCCCGGCCAAAGCATTGATTTGCGTGATTTGGATGTCGATGTCGCGGACATCGGCGAGGAAATGGGGATCATCGTACCCTTGATAAAGGGGGTTCAAATTCCATTCGTACATCGTCTTTTTCTCCTTCCAAGCCCCATACTCCGGGGCGGTCAATCGATAATAATCGGCCATTTCCGTAAATCCGGCCGAGGTCTTCACCTCTTGACGTCCGATGGGTGTAAAACCCAGACGTCGGATGACGCGGCGGGAGGGATCGTTGCGGAGGAAATGCGAGACCCGGACCGATTGCAAACCCAAGTCCTCAAAAGCATGACGGAGGACTTCCGAACACGCTTCCGTCATCAACCCCCGATGTTGGTATTCCGGGGACAAGACATAACCCAACTCCCGTTCTGGCGTTCCCGACAGACCCTGGAAAGCGTGAAGACCGATCGACCCGATCACTTTCCGTTCGGACTTCAGTTCGAGGGCCCAAACATCTTGATCTTTTTGAAACATCCGGACGATTTTCGCCGACTCGTCCAGATTCGCATGAGGGGTCCATCCGGCCATCGGACCGACGGAATCCAAACGCGCATAAGCGAACATGTCGGGAATATCGGCTTCCTGCCAATCCCGCAGAATCAGTCGCGGGGTTTGGAGCGTCTTCATTCGAAACACTCCGCGACCGTGAGTCCTTTACCGGTGAGATCAAGATGAGTGTCGGTCCGCAGATAGGCGGAACGCGTACCTGCGACGGCTTCCTCGATCAAGGGCTGAAAGGCAAAAGCGGTCTCATACTGCTCGGCGGTACCGATATTCGGTCGAATCACGGGATTTTTCGGCAAGTACACCGTGCAACAGTCTTCAAACGGACGGTTCGAGATGTCCAAGGTTCCGATGGAGCGGGCGATCCGCATGGTATCCAGTTTGTCATAGGTCGCCAACGGCCGAATGACGACGACATCGGCGACGTGATTGATGACGTTCATGCTTTCAAGGGTCTGCGACGCCACTTGCCCGATCGACTCTCCGTTGACGATCGCCAGACAATCGTTCTTCCGCATGACTTCCGCGGCGATCCGGTACATCATTCGTCGCATGATCGTGACATGATAGGATTCGGGAATGTTCCCCAAGATCGCTCCGTGTAATTTGGCAAAGGGGACGAAATGAATCTTCATCCGGTTATGGGGGGCAAAACGGGCAAGGACTTCGACCAGATCGACGGCTTTTTGAGCGGATTCGATCGAAGTCAGGGGGGTCGACTCGAAGTGAATGGCTTCGATTTCCACGCCTTGTTTCATCGCCAGGTATCCCGCGACCGGGGAATCGATTCCCCCGGAAAGCATCAAGAGCGCTTTTCCTCCGATTCCCACGGGATATCCCCCCATGCCGCGGATTTGTCCGATGAAGAGATAAGCGCCCTCTTGACGGATTTCCACGTTCAGTGTCAGTTCCGGATCATGGACGTCGACTTTCAGATAAGGGGCTTGCGAAAGGATTTTTCCGGCAAGGATGTGAGTGATTTCTTGAGAGGTCAGGGGATACGTCTTGTCCGCGCGTTTGGTTTCTACTTTGAACGTGACGGGCGATTGACGGGTCTTTTCGGCAATCATCGCCACGGCTTCGGAAGCGATCACTTCCAAATCCAAGGGACACTTGGTAATCAGGCTGAACGAGTAAAGACCCGATACCCGTTGGAGCCGTTCCAATACCGCATTCGGATCCACCCCGTTCAGAAATACATAGGCACGGTCGTGGCGGAATTCCAATCGGACATCCAACCCTTCCAATTTTTCCCGGATCAAGTGGTTTGCCCGATCAAGAAAGGAGCGGATGTTTTTCCCCTTGAGATTGAGTTCTCCATATCGGACCAAAATTCGTTCTAGCATGATGACGTACCTTCCTTCGATTACCTCTCTATTTTATCATACGGCTTGTCGAAAAGAGAATGATAAATTATAATATTACCGGTGATACCATGTTCGTAAAAACCTCGCTTCCGGCGGATCCCGCCGAACTTCATGCTCTCATTTTGGAGAACCTCCGCGGATATCTGGATGCCTCACTTCCCGCGGTGTCCAATTATTCCAACATGTCGGCTATTCTGATGCACTTCCTTCCCAGAATCAATTGGGTGGGTTTTTACCTTCGAGAGGGGGAAAAATTGATCTTAGGCCCCTTCCAAGGCCTTCCGGCCTGCACGGAAATCGCCATCGGAAAAGGTGTTTGCGGAACGGCCGCGCTTTTGAAGGAAACCGTCGTCGTCGAAGACGTCGAACGTTTTCCGGGTCACATCGCTTGCGATTCGGCTTCCCGTTCGGAAATCGTCGTTCCGATCATCCAGAACGGAAATCTCCTGGGAGTGCTTGATGTGGACAGCCCCGATCTCGGACGCTTCCGGTCCGCCGATCGAGCGCTTCTCGAACAAGCAGTCGATGTTTTGATTGACAACTTAAGATGATTAAGGTATAATATCCCTTGCGCATGTAGTAAAAAGCAGTTGTTTTCAAGAACTTTTCGCCATTGATGGTTCCATTCGGGGTTTGGAAGTAGTGTCAACTGCTTGACATGAAACCATCAAAACCATCAATCCCAGAGTTCGGAAAACTCCTCACTATAGCGTAAAAAAATAGGAGGACAATATATGTCAAGATTCACTGGATCCAATTGGAAAGTCTCTCGTCGTTTGGGATTCTCCGTTTCCGAAACCGGAAAAGAAATCGCCAAACGCCCGTTCGCTCCGGGACAGCATGGCAACAAGCGTATCAAACTGTCGGAGTACGGAACCCAGCTTCAAGAAAAGCAACGCGTTCGTTTCCTCTATGGCGTTAACGAACGGCAATTCCGCAAAACGTTCGAAGATGCGAAGAAAATGCCCGGTAAACAAGGCCAAAACTTCCTCTTCCTGTTGGAATCCCGCCTGGACAACCTCGTGTTCCGCGCCGGATTCGCCAAGACCCGTCAACAAGCGCGTCAACTCGTCAACCACGGCCATTTCCTGTTGGACGGCAAACGCGCCGACATCCCCTCGATCCGCGTGAAACCCGGCCAAGTCATCACGATCAAGGAAAGTTCGAAAGACCTTCAGGTCGTCAAAGAAGCCCTCACCGGCATCGTTTCCCGTCCGGAATATCTCTCTTTCGATGACAACAAAATCGCCGCGACCTTCGTTCGCATGCCGGAACGCGCCGAATTCCTGCCGGAAATCAAAGAAAACCT
>JAKLGB010000076.1 GCA_022710895.1 Bacillota bacterium | reverse complement strand
GCGGATCGGCGTAAATCGGCTTGACCCGTTCGAGGATGATATCGCGATTATGATCCCAAATGAGGACTTTCACATCCTTCAGTTTGGCTTTTGCCAAGGCCGGACCCAGAACGCGGACGAAATTGCGCTCTTCTTCCGCGGAATAGATGCAGGAATCCCAGCGTTGGACGGCGGCCGGTTCGTTCTGGATCGTCAGCATGTCGACGCTGACCCCTTTTGCACGGTATTCTTTGATGAACCGGACCAAGTATTTGGCCCAAACGGGATAAAACTTGGGCAACAATTGCCCCCCGCGGATCGGAGACTGGTTGTCTTTCATCCAAAAAGGAGGCGTCCATGGCGAGGCAAGGATCTTGATCTTCTTGAACGATACTTTTTCGGCTTCTTTGATCAAATCGATGATCGGTTGGTCCCGGGAAATGTCGAAAGATTTCAGGGAATTATCAAAATCCTTGATATAAAGGTAGCTTCCCAAACTGAAATCGCACCCGTGGACGGATACGCGTCCAAGGGTATATCCCAAACCGTCGACCGGGTCGAAATACGCCTTGACGGCACGATCGCGGGCTTCTTTTCCGATTCGACGCAGGTTATAGGCACTCGCTTCGGTAAAAGCCCCTCCGAATCCGAGAATCGTCTGACGGACGTCGTCCGGATCGACGGTAATGACCTCTGCCCGTTTTTTTTCTTGTACTTCGCAAGGCACTTCCGCCCATCGTTCGTCGGCGGAAAGTCTTGTCCGAATCAGCCGCATTGGGATTCCCCCTTTAAAAACTCATGTTCCTATTATAAAAGGAAACCGCGCAAAAGAAAAGGGGAACTTGCGAATCCGATCATCATCGGATCGCGAAATTCCCCAAAAAAGGCGATTTCCGGTAATGGACGCTATCCCGGAAAATCACTGAACCCAAGTTTCTACGGGAATTCCTTCGCCCACGGCATATCCGTAGCGATCCCAAGCGGTGACATCTGCCATCTTCACCCAAATTTTCGAACAACTGGTCGGATTCAGATAGAAATTCACTGTGGCCACAAGATCGTCGATGAACAATTCGAATGAATCGTCAGGGTTGAGAATTTGGAACGTGACGCACTCGACCCCTTCGATGATGATCGATTCCAAGGAAGTCAAAACCCCTCCGCCCGCCGGAATCAGTTCGTCGGTGAAAACCGAATTTCGGATCGTAATGGTTTCCAAAGCGGAGAAATCATCGCCGTTGTGGGCAATGATCAGATCCCCGGCGACCATTTGGTCAATGAGGATACTGGCCAACAACGGGTAATCGGTGTTTTCCCCGGTGATCAAGACCCGGTTGGTCGCTTCCACACCCGTCAGAATCACTTCGGTGAGGATCGGGAAAGCGGCGTCACGATCCCCGATGTACAGCGCTTGGCACTGAATGTTGGTCATGACAATGGAAGTCAGGGCGGCGAACTGAGATTCGATTCCTCCGACATTGATCGTCACCGCCTCCAAGTCGTGAAAATTCATTTCTTCCCAAAGCGGATGTGATCCGAGAATCCGGAAGAACCCGGTTTCGGTCAGCCCCTCCCCGGAAACCGATATTCCGGTCCATTTCGATGCTTGGATCGTTCCTCCTCGGATTTCCAATCCCCCCAGATCCGAATCGTTCAAGGCCAAGGATCCGACGAGGGATCCCTCGAACACCACGTTAAAGTCTACTTTCGTCAAGGAAATTATGCATTGGGCCCCCGGCGACTCGGCGGGTTTGGTTCCTCCGATCCTGATGCTGGATATCCGACAATCCGAAAGTGTGAGGGTCTCGAAAACGGGAAACAGGTTGTCTTCGTTTCCAAGATAGAAATCGCTGATCACGGACTGGGAAGCGGAAACGGAAACCAGCGCCGGAAATTCCACATCCTCGGCATCCTTGCCGATCTGGAAGTGGCCCAACCGGGATCCCGTAACGAGAACGGATGCCAAAACCGGAAATTCATTGACCATCGTGGGATGTTCTTCGCAGAAATTCAGATAATCTTCATCGGTGGTGATGGTGTCCTCTGCCAACAGAAAACGGAAACGATCGATATTATGAAGTTCAATCAAGGACAAAGCCGGAAAGGATCCGTATAGCGAAATGTTGCGGCTTTCTGTCATCACCGTGAAAGAAAAATCGGAAAGAATCAAAACGGACAGATTGGAAAAACCCCCCACAATGAAGACGTTGTCGGTCGCGCCGGCCAAATGCAGTTCCGTGGCCCAATCCAGATCTTGAAGGAATATTCCCCCAATCGGGTATCCGTTGACGGTGGCGGGAAGATCGATGACGCCGACAGCTGCGGTCTGGGCTCGTTGGTAAAAGCGGGATTCGGGAGTCAACATGACATCGACGAACCCTTCATCGTTGATTCGGAGGGGTAATCCGATGAGAGGATCGAAGTATTCCCGGGCGTGGATCCGAAACAGCTGGCTGGTGGTCGTATTGGACGGGATATCGGCGGGGAAAGTCCCGTTGACCGTATCCCGGGTGAAGAGGATTTTTGTCAGGGAGATCGTCCGATCGGAGAAGTATTCTTGGGGATCTGTTGTGGGTGGAATCGTCAAACGAACGGTCGTTGTATAGGTTCCGTCATTTTCGACGACGATCGTTGAGGTCGCATAATACAGGGTGGATTGGTTCGTGTATACGCAACTCCCGAGGAGGGAATCCTGTAACTCCACGCTGAACAGCAAATCGTAGTTCTCACCGCTGGTGATTACGATGACCTCAAAAGCAGATTCACTGAAGACTTCGCCGTCATAAATTTCCGGAGAAACCGTCGACGTCGTCTCTGAAGAAGTCGTCTCTTCCAGGAGTATGAGTCCGTTTCCGACGGAAGGCCAGCGAACTTCTTCGGGAATCGCGGATTCGGGATCCAAATACATCTCGACGAAACGGGGCGGGTCTTTAACGGAGCCCCCTTGATTGCATCCGACCAATAGTACCATCAGGGGCACAAATGCCAAGAACCAAAACCAAGATTTCTTCATTGAAAGAACCTCCTATTGGGATGAGAAAACAAAGAAAAAAGAGCTTTTAGACCGGACCATCAGCCAAAAAAGCACTCTCGTTGTCTTAACCATCGATGGATATGCGGAAAACCTCCGCTTCTTCTCTTTCACTTTAACTTATGGTGTGGCCTTTTGTCAATAATCCCCCCAAAACAATTGGTAGAATCCCGCTTCTTTCTTTGCGTGAAAAAAGAAAAAAGTCCCAAGAGGGGACTTTGAGAAGGCGTTCGATTCACAGAACGATGAAATTGTGTTCGAAGAAATAGTTTAAGAGCGTTTTTCGGGTCACGATTCCAACAAACTGATCATGGGAATCGATGACGGGGACAAAGTTTTCATTGGAGGCTTTGATGATCAATTCATCGATGTTCGCCGAAAGATGAATCGGCTCATAGTCGCGAAAACGGCGGACTTTTCCAACAGGATAGGCTTCCGCTTTTTTCATATCAAACTTCGCGGCGTTTTTGATTTCCCAAAGGAGATCTCCCTCCGTCAGCGTGCCCACGTAAAATCCTTCCCGATGGATGATCGGGATGGAGGTAAAACGGAATTTCTCCATTTTTTCCATCGCCTCGCGGATGGTTTGGTCGTCAAAAACAAAAACGACTTCGACTTTCGGTTTCATGAAGGCCATGATTTCCATTGACGATACCTCCTCGGAGTGCGGGAAACTGAGAGCCCATGGGCATCATCGTATCCCCGTTTATGAATGTTATTGTATCAAAAAAACGCAAAAAAAGCAACGAAGAACAAAAAAACAGCCCAAAGAGAAAGAAAAAGCACGCGGAATCCGCGTGCCGAAGGACCGATGGTGAAGCCAGAGGGATTCGAACCCCCGACCCGCTGTACGTGAAACAGCTGCTCTCCCGCTGAGCTATGGCTCCATACCCAATCGTTTTCGAGATACTACTAAAATTATACTTGCTGAGGGGAAATTTGTCCATAGAAAAGTGTGGCTTTCCTCATTTTTTAGGGCAGAAAACGAACTTGGATTTCCTTCTCGAAAAGCGGATCGCGTGATATAATGAAGGGGGAAGATTCGGGGGGATGACGGTATGCTGGATTATTTTGGGAAATCTTTGGATATCTTGAAATCCAAGAAGATTTTTCTGTTGGACATGGACGGAACCCTCTACATCGATGAAACCCTGTTGGACGGGACGCTTGATCTGCTTGCTTCCCTCCATCGGGACGGACGCCGTCCCATTTTTGTAACCAACAATTCTTCCCGGTCGGTGGACGATTATGTCGCCAAATTAAGCCGTTTGGGCATTCGTTCATCTCCGGAAGAATTTTTTACCTCTTCGATGGCCACGGCGCTTTTTCTCACCCGCGAATATCCCGGAAAAAAGACTTACTGTATGGGCACCCGTTCCTTGATCCGAGAACTCATTAATAATGGAATCGATATTACCGATGAGTATGCCGAGGACGTCGAGGTCGTGGTTTTGGGATATGATACCGAACTGACCTACCGAAAACTAGAAGACGTCTGCCGCCTTTTGAAAAAGGATCTTCCCTATCTCGCCACCAATCCCGACTGGGTTTGCCCCGTTTGGTATGGGTTCGCCCCCGACTGCGGAGCCATGGCGGAAATGATCGCCCATGCAACGGGGAAACGCCCACGTTTCATCGGAAAACCCGAGCCGATGATTCTGCTCGAGGCATTGCGGAAATGGAATGCACGGACGGAAGAAGCCGTCGTGATCGGGGATCGCCTGTACACGGACATCCAAAGCGGTTTGAATGCGGAAATCACCACCGTGGCCGTACTCTCCGGCGAGTCCTCCATCGAGGATGTCATCCGCAGTCCCCAAAAACCCGATTTCGTGATTCCCTCGGTTCGGACGCTGGCCGACCTGTTCTAAAATAAAGAAAATCCCCCTTTTTGAATCGGGGGATTTTTTAGTTCCAGTGGAAGGAGTAACTCCCGGAGTGCCGTCGGGCTTCGACGCGAATAACGTATGTTCCCGGTTCGTTCAATGTCACGGTGAACGTCGATGTTGGGACGTCGTTCCCTTCGTACCCGCAGGTTTCGGAATCGTCTTTCCGACAAATGGAAGCATCCAGGGTTCCCTCGGTCGAGACGAACGCGACGACGATTTCGACTGCTTCTCCCGTTTCAACGGTCAAATCCTTTTCCTTGTAGCCGTTGAAGCGGTCATAGGTCATGGAAAACCGAGTGGCCGAATTCAATTCTTCGCCATGGACAACCCAATAGGATCCTCTGGAACATCCAGCCATTGCCAAAAACAAGGCGCCCATCAATGGAATCAATAAGATTTTTTTCGTGTTTCCACCTTCTTTCCGCTTCGATTTTCTGATTTCATTATACTGCTTTTTGCGCAAGACCGCAAGAAAATCCCGGGCTTGAGGATTTTCCTCGTTTTGGGTACATTTGTAGGCAAACCGTTGGCGGTGTCAAGACAAAACCGATATAATGTTCTTATTGGAATATAGGTGACAAGGAGGTTTTTTCCATGAAAGAAATTTATGATCGATTTGCCGGATTCCTGCAAGAAGAAAACAAGACGGGAGCCATCCTCTACGCTTTGGAACTGCTGGAAAACGGATCCATCGAAATTCCCGCGTTGTATGAAAAAGTATTGGGGCCACTTCTCAACGCGATGCACTGCCCCGAAAACGACGAAACCTGCATTTGGCGCGAGCATGTTCGCACTTCGATCGTCCGGGCCGTCGTCGAGGTGGCCTATCCCTACGTGATCAAAGCCAAGCAATCCACGGGGTTTGTTTCCGCAAGTTCAAAAGTCCTTGTGGTTTGCCCGACGGAAGAATATCATGAAATCGGAGCTCGGATGGCGGCGGATTTTTTTGAGTTGGCCGGTTTCCCCACCACTTTTGTCGGTGCCAACACTCCCGAAAAAGACATTCTATCGGCGGTAAAAAACCTGCAACCCCACTACGTCGCCATCAGTGTGACCAATTACTATAACCTTTTTAAAGCCAAAACGGTGATCGATTCGATTTTGACTCAAGACCCATCGATCGAGGTCCTTTTGGGCGGATCGGCCTTCCGGGATCCACGTCATGTCGAATGTGTCCGCGGACGCCGTGTCGACCGCTTTGCGGACATTGTGGCGTTGGCGAAGGAGGCTCACTGATGCTTTCTTTCAAAATCGCCCTAAGGTTTCTCAAATCTAGTTTGGGGCAGACCGTC
>JAKLGB010000075.1 GCA_022710895.1 Bacillota bacterium | reverse complement strand
GTTTTTGCGTTTTTTTTCGGAAAGGCCCCTTTTCAATCGAATGGTAATGGTTTATAATGCAGGAAGAAAGGAGTGTGATGTTATGCAGTCTTACGTAAAGTTTTTGGATGGCCTGCCTTTGATTTTGAAGATTGTTTTGGCTTTGCCGGGTCTTGACGCGATTGTTTATGGAATCTATCGGATCGCGAAAGGGAACTTGTTAATCGGGCTTCTTTGGATATTCATCCTCTTCCCGATTGGTTGGATCATCGACATTATCACCCTCATCTTGAACGGAAAGGTCACATTCTTAGTTTAAACAAAACAAGGGAATAAGGTCAAAAAAAGGAATCGGAAATTCGATTCCTTTTTTCGTTATTCGGGTTTTCAAACGTTTTTCTTGAGGATTTGAACCAAACGTTCGATGTCGGAAAGCGGCACGGAACTGATGGCAATTCGGACCAGTCCGGGCATCGTGATCGAATAGACCCCGTCTTTAACCAAATCATCAAAGATGTCGGGGTTATTCGTCGGAACGCCGATGAAGAACCCCCCGCCATACGGTAATGTTTGCAAATGCGCTTTTTCCGCTTCCGCGGAGAACAAATCCACACGCTTTTTCAAGATTTCGCGAGCGGTCAACAGTTCGTTTTGAAATGCGGCTTTTTTCTCCGGCCGGGAAAAAATCTGGCCGACGACGCTCATGCCCGAACGACTGACGCTGGAAAAACGGGCCCGGACGCTGTAGTCGCCGACGCGGCAGAAATCGGCCATGACGTCTTTGGATTTAGTCAAACCGATCTGGGCTCCGATTCGAAAGCCATAAAGAGAGAAGGTTTTGGAACCGCTGAAAGCGATGATCGCGAGGATGTTTTCGTCCAACTCGAGGTAGGTTTCAAAAATATCCCGGGCGCCGTCGAATCCTTGGGCGTGATAATCCAAATAGGCAAGATCGTGTAACAGAATGACCGGGATATCTCGACGAGAAATGTCATTCAATACCGCAATCACTTCTACCCAATCAGCCTTGGAAAGGCACAGTCCGGTGGGATTGTTGCAAGGATCGTTTAAAATCAGGAACAACCGTTTCTGCCGTTCGGCCAAAGCAAAGGCTTTTTGACGAAAATCGCCGACGTTGAAACGATAGTCCTTATCGAACATCGAGAAGGTTTCCACGCCGACGTTGGCTTCTTCGGCGATGTTTTCATACGGGGTCCAATAATGGTTGGGAATGAGGATTTTTTGCCCGAAATCATTGAAATTATAAACAGCGTTGGAGATGGCGCCGCTGCCGCCCGTGGTCGGAATGACATTGATTTGGAAGGCGTTTTTGATGCGGTCTTTGTTTTTCCCAAACACCCAGTCGACGATGCCGTTTCGATATTCTGCCGTTCCGTTGGCCGGAGAATAGGCGTACATTTCGTTTTCTTTCAATGAGCACAAGGTGTCGGTGACGGTTTGATACGTAAAAATTTGACCCGATTCGTGATGTAGCATCCCCACAGTCGCGTCAATCAGTTCGGGATTGAGCTTTTTGGCGGCTTTGGCATCTTGAGAAATCTTCAAGATGTTGGAGAGCATGGTTTTGGTGAGTGCGTGTTGCCCGACGATGCGATGATTCAAGTCTGGTTCCTCCTAAAAAGTATGTATTTTTATTCAAAAAATTGTTTGATGTCGATGGTTTGGGAACGATCCGGGCCGACCGAGAAAATCGCAATTTTCAACCCGGTCTGTTGTTCGATCGTTTCCAGATAACGTTTGGCGTTGGGGGGAAGTTCATGCCAACTCCGGATTCCCGTAAGGTCTTCGCTCCATCCCGGAAGAGTGATATAGACCGGGCGGCATCGCGAAAAATGCAAGTAATTGCCGGGGACCTCTTTCAGGAGGGTCCCGTCCAGATCATAAGCTATGCAAATTTTGAGTTCGGGAACGCCGGTCAGGACGTCCAGCAGCATAATGGCCAGGTCCGTCACCCCGCTCACCCGGCGGCTGTGCCGAAGCACGACGGCGTCGATCCAGCCGATCCGGCGGGGACGCCCGGTGGTGGTTCCGTACTCGTGACCGCGTTCGCGGATCCCTTGGGCGATAGCGTCTTCGAACTCCGTGGGAAATGCCCCACCCCCGACGCGGGTACTGTAGGCTTTGGTGACCCCGACGACATCGGTGATTGCCATGGGGGAAATTCCGCAGTTCACCGGCACGGATGCGGCGGTGGGAGAACTGCTGGTGACGTAGGGATACGTGCCGTGATCGAGGCACAGCATGATTCCTTGGGCGCCTTCAAACAAAATTCGGGAACCTTTGTCGATTTCGTCATTCAAAAGGACCGAAGTATCCGTGACGAACGGACGCAACCGATCGCCGAGAGCGCGGTATTTTTGATACAAGACGTCAAAGTCGTACGGCTCGCGGCCGAAAGACATCAGGGTGGGATTGGTAACGGAAAGACTGGCCCGCAAACGCAAAGCCAAAGCTTCGGGATCAAGGAGATCTCCGACTCGGATTCCGTTCCGCGAGGCTTTATCCGCGTAACAAGGGCCGATGCCTTTCTTGGTCGTACCAACGGCCAAAGGGCCTTTGAATGTTTCCCAAAGGACGTCCAAATCCAAATGATAGGGCATGATCACATGGGCACGGTCGGAGACGAACAACCGGAATCCGGTCACCCCGCGGGCGGCCAAATCATCAAGTTCTTGAAAAAAGGCGTTCGGTTCGATGACCATCCCGTTGGCCATGACGTTTTTGGTTTTAGGAAAAAAGACTCCGGAAGGAATGAAATGAAGTGCGAACTTCTGATGATTGAAGTGGATGGTGTGTCCTGCGTTGTTTCCGCCTTGGCTTCTGACGACGACATCGGCTCCGGCCGCTAGATAATCGGTGATTTTGCCTTTGCCTTCATCGCCCCATTGCGTTCCAACGACGACGATACGTTTTCCCATGGTGACAAACCCTTTCAAAACAGCACTTTAATTATAACACGGATGCCACGGATTGAGAACACCAACCGTGGTGAAAGAGAAAGACCGCCTTTTCATTGGCGGTCCGAACTCATTGGGAATAACGGGTGACGATGTCCCGAGCGATCCACACCCCGCTGGCTCCGGCCTGGGCCAACCCGCGGGTGATTCCGGCTCCGTCGCCGCCGACATATAACCCGCGAATCGGGGTCTCGAAATGCTCGTTGATTTCGGGACGAGCTGAGTAGAACTTGGCTTCTACTCCATAGAACAATGTATGTTCGGATGCGATTCCCGGGGTCACGTGGTCCAAAGCTTCGATCATTTCGATGATCGATTTCATCGTTTTATAGGGAAGAACCAATCCGAGATCTCCGGGAACGGCTTCCTTCAATGTGGGGACCACAAACCCTTCACGGATCCGTTTTTCGGTCGATCGCCGTCCGTTTTTCAAGTCCCCGTAGCGTTGAACGATGATCGATCCGTTGGACAACATATTGGCAAGCCGGGAAACGCCGTGGGCAAATTCGTTGGGTTGATGAAACGGTTCGGTGAAATTGTGACTCACCAACAGTGCGAAATTGGTGTTCCGGCTCCCGAGTTTTTCGTCTTTGTAGGCGTGTCCGTTGGCAACGATCGTGCCGCTGAAATTTTCCACAACCACGTGTCCCGACGGGTTGGAACAAAAGGTTCGCACCTGGGTTCCCATGCTGGTGCGATAGATGAATTTGCCTTCGTAGAGGTTGGTATTGATTTCTTCCATGATTTCGTTGTTGGTTTCCACGCGAACACCGATATCCACATGGTTGGTATGCATGGGAATTCCTTGCTCGGCGCAAAGGTCGGAGAGCCATTGCGATCCGTCCCTGCCTGGAGCGACGACGACTTGTTGGGCAAAAATCGTTTGTCCGTCGTTCAAAACCACACCTTGGACCCGGCGATCGGATACCAAAATGCGGACGACTTCTTTGTGGAAGAGCATTTGAATTTTGGTTTGCAGATGATCGAATAAGCGCGATTGGACGAGGAGGTTGACGTCCGTTCCGAGATGCCGGACTTTCGCCCGGAGCATTTTCAATCCGACCGCCAAGCCGCGTCGTTCGATTTCCCGAACTTTTTCGGTCATCGGATCCGTGACTTCCGCGGGGGCTCCGAACCGGAGGTTCACCGCATCGACGTATCGAATCAAATCTTCGACCGTTTCGCTATCCATGTATTCCGTCATCCATCCGCCGAATTCGCTGGTGATGTTGAATTTGCCGTCGGAATACGCGCCCGCACCGCCAAATCCGTTGGTAATGGAGCACGCAGGCAGACAGCCGACGGAACCATCCGGTTGGGTGGGACATTTTGCCAGTTTTTTTTCCAAAATCGGACATTTCCGATGACGAATATCGTTTCCTTTATCAATAAGAAGAATTGCCTTATCGGGACGAAGCAACGACAATTCATAGGCGGCCATCGCCCCGGCGGGACCTCCGCCGACAATGATGACGTCCACGTGCTTATCCATTGTAAATTCACCTCTTCCATCAGCCGATAAGATGATATCACGGCACGAGAAACGAATCAAGATGGGTTTAAAAAGAAAAACGGAGTAGGATGAACTCCGTTTGGCTGCGATGAAATGCAAAGATTATTCCGTGCGAACGGGAAGAATCAATTGGATCAATCCCGGATCCATATCGCCTTCGATGACAAACGGGCGAATTTCTCCGGTGAATTTCACAAATACTTGGTCGGATACGAATGTTTTCAGGGCGTCGAGGAAATACTTCGAACTGAAAGCAATCTTGATGGGAACGCCGATGGCTTTTTCCGCAGGAAAGACTTCTTCAATGACTTTTCCGATTTCCGGGGAGTTCGATGTGATTTCGACGACATTGTCCGCGCGCAGGTACAACTTGACGATGCTGGAACTGCCTTCACGGTTGGAAAGCAGCGAGGCGCGTTCAATGGCGACGGCCAGGTCGTTTTTGTTAAACTTGATGACGATCGGAAATTCCAGCGGGATGAGTCGCGACGTTTCCGGGAAGTTTCCGTCGAGCAACCGGGATTGGAACAATACGTTTCCGTATTCGAACAGAATCGATTTGTTATCCAGGTGGATCAATACTTCATCGAGCGGCAATTCCAAAATCTTGATCAGTTCATCCAAGCTGCGAGCGGGGATGACCACGTTCATGTTTTCGAAATTGGTGGGCAGATCGATAAATTTTTGAGAAAGACGGAAGGAGTCGGTGGCAATGGCGACCAATTTCTGCTGATCGACACGGATATTCACGCCGGTGAGGATCGGACGATTCTCGATGGTCGATGCCGCAAACGTCGTCTGACGGATGACTGCTTTCAACGTCTTCGAATCGATTTTGATCGGATTGTCGTTGGTCGAAAAATCGATTTGCGGGAAATCTTCGACGTTGAGCATATTCAAGGTGACGTCGGAATTTCCGGCAACAATCCGCAGCATGTTGTTGTCAATAACCGACAAATCCAGTTTGACCCCGTCCAATTTGCGGATGATTTCCACGAAGTACTTTCCGGGAATGAGAACCTCGCCGGTTTCTTCGACCGCCAAGCTCTCGTCCTTCAAAGACAACTTGATGGAAATTTCCGAATTGCTGGTGATCATGATCAATTCGTTCTGATAGACTTCCAATTTGATGCCTTGGAGATAAGGCGCGGGCGTTTTGGTCGATAAGGCTTTCTGTGCGATCAATAAGTGATTCAGCATGATTTCCTTGTTGATGGTGAAGTTCATAGGCGACCTCCTGGCGTTTCATTAGTTCATCTTTTGTTTTGGTGATTGTAATGATTAGTGCTGTGGAAACGGTGGAAAAAACGGGAAATCCAGTTACTATTATTATATCATATTACGCGCGAAAAGTATACAAATTCACAGCGAAATCTCCACAAAATCAGGCCTTTTTCCCACATTTTATCAACAGCTTTTCAATATCGTCTTTTTTGTCTTTGTCCGTCTGAAGATCGTTGGAAATCTGTTCGATGCTGTAGATGACAGTGGAGTGGTCTTTGTTATTGAAAATCTGCCCGATTTTCTTATAGGTCAAATCGTAAACCTCTTTGAGAATATACATGGATACTTGCCTTGGGTAAACAAATTGCTTGGTGCGTTTGTTGGAAAGCAAATCCGTTGTCGTGATGTGATAATAGGCGCTGACAATGTCCAAAACGTTGTTGAAATTGCCTTCGCTGATCGTTTTGTTGGAGATGTTTTTGGAATTGATCAAGTTTTTAAGCGCTTCTTCGGCGGTGGCGATTGTGAATTTGTAATCAAAGGCAGTACAATAAAACAAAACTCGTTTTAATGCCCCTTCCAATTCACGAACGTTGTTGTCGAAGATGCTGGCGATGAATTCCAAAACCGCTTCCGGAATTAAGTCGGGATCCGAAGTTTCGGCCTGAAGCTTCTTTTTCAAAATCAGAA
>JAKLGB010000074.1 GCA_022710895.1 Bacillota bacterium | reverse complement strand
ACCGAGAGTGACGTATTCGTCATTGAGCGACAACACTTCCGCAATCACCATTTCTCCGGTTTTCTGCGTGAAAATGTCGAAATTCCGTTCGCGTTCCAGCTGTTTCAACCCTTGAGTGAGGATTTGCTTGGCGCTGGAAGCAGCGATACGTCCGAAATCTTTCGGAGTGATCTTCTGCTCGATCACGTCGCCGACCTTGGCGTTCTTTTTGAGAAGTTGAGCTTCTTCCACGGTGATCTGGGTGCCCTTTTCGGCTTCCGGATCGACGGTTTCGACGACCAGGTAAGTGGCAATGATCTGAATCTCGTACTTCTCTTCGTTAAAAACGACCTGGGCGTTCTGTTGTCCGTCATAATCCTTCTTGTAAGCGTTGAGCAGACTTTTGTTGAAAACATCGAGAATTTTAGCTTTGTCGATTCCCCGGTCCTCGGCGATTTGCTCGAGGGCTTTGAAAAACTCTTTGCTGATCATGGTTTCCTTCTCCTACATCTTGATCGCCAAACGGATGAGTTGAATCTCCGACATGGCCAAATCTATATTTTTGTTGCGCACTTTCAACGTCAGGGTGGTTTCGTTCATGGCAAGCAATTCCCCTTCGACCTTCGTTTCCGAAGTTTCGACATGGACGAATTTTCCCACGGAACGCCGGATTTCATCCGCATTCCGCAGTTTGCGTTCGGCACCGGGACTCGATACTTCGAGCGAATATTCTTCGGGGATCGGATCCCATTCGTCCAATCGGGGATTGAGCCAATCCGAGACCGCCACGCAATCATCGATATCGATGCCTTCGGGTTTGTCGATCATCACCCGCAAGACCCGGGTTTTCCGTTCGCGGGTCCACTCGATTCCGTATAACTCATAGCCGTGGGAGCGGACCACTTCGCCGATCAATGTTTCCAGATGACTCAGTTCCATGATAACCTCCTGCATATTCATTAAAAAGAGAGGGTCCGACCCTCTCTTGTGTACCTTATGCTCTTTCATTGTATCACGCAAGGACGAAAAACACAAGAACAAATCGTCTTTTGATCAGGGTTGAGTGGGCGAAACGGGTTGAGCGAGAATGTCTTGTTTATCCGGATGTTTGGCAAACCAAGAAATCGCGTACGGGCACGTGGCAATGACCATCCGTCTGTGTCGCTTCAGGTGGTCATAGGCCGTTTCCATCAAACGGGAGGCAACGCCTTGTCCTCGGAGGGCATCATCGACGAACACATGGTTGATTTCCGCCCGGTGTCCGGGACGGAAGGGAAAAGTCACTTCGGCCAATAACGATCCGTCTTCGCCTTCGGCAAAAATCCGATTTCTACCTACTTGAAATTCCATCGGCGAACCTCTTAGTGATCCTTCTTCAGCCAATACATCAGAATGCCGCCGGCAACAGCGACGTTCAGGGATTCGATTTCCCCGATCTGAATGACAAGATTCCGATTCGTGATTGCCAGTACTTCCGGTCGAACGCCGCGGATCTCGTTACCCAAAATCAATCCACATTGGGCGGGAACGACATCCAACCCTTCCAACCCCGAACCTCCGTGCAGATCGGTGCCGAAGAAAACATGATTGGGATGTTGGGGGATGAAATCCAAAATGGAGGTTTCAATCAAGTTCAAACCAAAAACCGCCCCTTGGGTGCTGCGCAAGACTTTGGGATTGGTGAAATCGACGCAGTCGTCGAGGACCACCGTTTGAAAACCGAAAGCCAACGCGCTTCGGAGCAAGGTTCCCAGATTTCCGGGATCGGAGACTCCGTCCAATAACAGGACATGTTTTCCCACGGGACCGGGTTTCGGTCGCGAACAAACCGCGACGATTCCCGGCGGGGTGTCGGTATCGGAGATTTTTTTCATCACCGGTTCGGTCACGACCTCCACCCGAGGAAACCCGGAATAGGTTTCGTCGGTGGTATAGACTTCCCGGCATAGTCCCGAAGCAATGGCTTGTTCCACCAAATGCCGCCCCTCTACAAGGAAAAGCCCTGTTTCCGTGCGGTATTTCTTCTGGCCAAGTTTTTGAAGATTCTTGATCTTGTCGTTCGTCAATGAAGAAATTGTCATGGTATCACCGAAATCATTATAACATAAAGAAAACGGAGCGCCAAGCATTCGGCGCTCCGTTGCGGATGAAAAGTTTTCAGGAAACCGGCGGAAAGGCCGGACCGTTCTCGATGAAAGCGATGACGTCTTCGATCAACAGATGGAAAGCGTTGATTTGTTCTCCTTCGCCTGCTTGCAAGAAGTAAGGATTATACCCGTCGATCACATCGGCCTGAAGGACGATCTCCGACATCAATCCTTGGAGATCGGAGATGGCCAAGTCACGATCATCGGGCCACACGGAGGTGAAATCGTACGTGAATGTCAAGTATCCCCCGAGTCCGAGGTTAATCAAAAAGTTCATATCCAACGTTCCGTCGCCGGCCACCGCCAAGACAATCTTGGCGATCGCCACGGCGCGAATGTCATTGGACAAGGTATCCTCGGCCTCACCCAAAGCCTTGATGATGTCAATGTTGTCAATGATCGTTTGAATCTTTCCCGGGGTCATATTATCCAAGAACTGGGTGATCACGGGAATGGCTTCCATGATGCCGGCGAAGTAAGTCGCGACACTTTGAGAAACAATGTCTTTCAAAGCTGTTCTTTGGGCCTCATCCCACCGCGGGTCCGTATCGATTTGCACGAACAGAATCATCGTCAGTAAGTCTTGCATCTGGGTTTTTTCGATGGGGTCGAGAGTCGTGAACAACAAGCCGACCAAATCCGAGAACTCGTGAACGTAAACGGCAAGCGTGGCGGAATCCAACGTCGATAGAACGATTTCTCCGCGGAGGATCCCTCTCAACAGATTCACGGTTTCCGGATTCGCGGAGTACAACAGATTTTCGCCTTCTTCGATCACCGATAGGATGACCGCTTCCAACAAAGCTTGATTCTCGGGAATCGCCAACAGGGCTTGAATGCCCTCCAACATGGCTCTTTTTTGCAGGATTTCGGCTTCCATGGTTTCCCAGTCTGCCAATTCTTGGGCCATCCGGTCCCGTTCGGCCACCATTTCCTGATAGGTCCAATAATTCCAATACATCTGGAAATAGACCGATTCCATCGTCAAAGCCAATTCTTCGTACCCTTCACCATTCTCATATAATGCCCAGTAGGCGGGACGGAGTACAGTGTAATCATGAACCCATTGGGCGACCGCCGGATCAAGGATCAGCCCGTACATCATCTGCGTTTCCGGCGGTAAACCGATCCAGATCTCATTGAAATCATTTTGGGCAAGATCACGAAGGGTTTCATCGAAATAACTCGAACTTCCATACATGATCGTTTGTTCTAGGAAGTACATCAAATCGGTCAAAGTCATATCGCTGCCCGGATCCCAGACCTCCCAGAAATCCTGGACGACTTGACGGTAATTTTCCTCGTAGGCGATCCAGAGGTCCCATTGGTTCATCAGTTCAATCCACAAAGCCAGGGCGTCGGCACGGGCGGCGTCATCGAATATGTAACCGATCTGTTGGTGAATAAATAGATTGTTATTGGTCATTAGTTCTTGTTGCTGAAGGAGAAGGGCCTCTTGGTTCGCCAAAACCTCTTGGTAATAGGCCAAGGCTTCCTCATAAGGATTTCCGGCCAATTGCAGATCGACTGCGAGTTTAGCCGCTTCCGCCAGGAGGTGGGCGACGGTTTCGCTCTCATACCCGATCGCGGCCAAGGTTCCGTACCAGGTCTTGAAGTCCTCAAAGGATTCGATTTCCTGAAGGGCTTGGAACCGCCACAGGATGGCCATCAGTTCATAATAGGTCGCTTCTTCGCTTAAACCGAACGCATCGGTGATCCGCGCTGTCAGTTCCGCCATCGTCATGGGGTCGAGTTCGGCTCCGGTCAAATTGTAGATCAATTCCGAGAACCGTTCAGGATCATAGCCGAGGACCGGGCGATCGGGAATCGTTTCGAGCCCCCGTTGGAGGGTTTCTTGCATCCATTGGATTCCCCCGATAAAACGGAACAACGTGTTCAAATCTTCTCCCGAAGGCAGTTCGGGATCGATATCACCAATTTGATGTGCCAAATCGATCAGGGTCAGGATTTCGGTTTGGAACGTCGTCTTGATGGTCTCTTGAAGCTGCGCATCAAATTCCATCCCGTACTGGATGTCGAAATACACATCGACGGCGTACCCCGCAATCAGCGCAACATCAAATTCGCCCGAGTAAAGCAGGGTGTCGATGATCTCGGCAATCGGTAAAACCATATCAAAGGGATCGTTGGACACTTGTGATTGCGTAAGCAAAGCAATGTTGTCCATCACGATTTCGATCTTTTCCGGGGTCACCGATTTTAGCAAATCGATGATCTCGCCCATCGTCGACCCCAGCATCAAGGCATAGCGGTCGACCGCCGCTTGGTATTTCAACCGGAGGAGGACTTTTGTCAACTCCGGAACATCCATCGAATCGACATAAATGCCGACGAGGTCCTTGGCGATCGTTATGATGTTTTGCATTTCGTCCGGAGTGACCGAGGCGGAAAGCAACTCCAGCATGGCGGTGAATTGATCCAAGTAGCCATCAAGGGTTTCGGGAGTCAACTCCAAGGATTTCGGATCGATGTCCCCCGATAACAGCCCGGAGATCAATTCGAAGGTCTGGGGATCGATGCCCTCAACCAAGGAATCGATCGAACCGAAGACCATGCCCACCAACAGCTCGAGTTTTGCCTGGTTCACCGGATCTTCCAAGTACTCCTGCCCGGAGATCATCATCCGATGCCGAAATTCCATCCGTGAGAGCTCATCTTGCTTTTCCCAGAGGGTATAACGGTATCCCTGAAGCAACCAGTAGGCGATTTGGTATTCGTTGATCCACTGATTATCCAATCGTGAGAGAATCAACTGCGAATCGGCATCTAGATGGCCAATCAGGGCATTCTCCCAAGGAATCACCATCGTATAGTGATATTCTTCCAATTCGAGATAAGCAAGGCAAAGGGGCTCATACATCGCCCGTTCGGAGGAAGACAACAGAGAAAGGATGAGCAGGTATTGATCATAATAGCTTTGCGCTACCGACAAATCGATTTCGTCGTATTTGTAGAAAAGATATTGGTCCAAGTTGTAGGAAAGCTCCCACCAACTCGGATTGGATGGTTTACGCATCGAATCCGGGTAGAGCGCCTCGTTCAATTGGCGGTTGAAAGCCTCGCTACTTTCAAAATAGATCAACGCGTGGTCGAAATAAGTCGCGCATGCTTCATAATCGGCGGGCGATACGGAGACGGCGCAGTACTGATGCGCGCCATCGATGATCGCACCCATATCGTTCTGAAGCTGTGTGATCTGATTTTGGATGCCTTCAATTTCTACATAGAGGAAACTCGGATCATAATCGGAAATCTGCCCATCCATTTCATGGGCGATCAGGCGAATGAGGGCTTGGGCGATACGATCGGCGTTCATGCCCGCGGATTTCGCCAAAGCATATTGGGTTTGGAAAGCCGTCAGATCGCCTTCAAGCATCGCTTCCTGCAAGCCCATGGCGGTTTGGATCATCGTCGCCATCTCATCATCGGTCATCGGATCGAGAAGCGCGTGAAGAATGAGAATCTGCTCTTCGATTTCGGCTTCCGAAGGTTCATAATCGAACATTCCGCGAACAATGGTTACCAACGCATCCGAACGATAGGTGGCTCGAATGGTGGTCGGCGCGGAAATGAACCCGAAATCACCGCTCCAACCGATGAACCGATAACCGATTTTCTCGGGATCATCGGGCGGTGTGGCGCTGCCGCCGAAAACTACGGTTTCCGTCTTGAGGATGGTTTCCCCATCGACATCCAGGAAAACAACGTCATACTCCCGGAGTGTTTGCGAATAACTGGCTATCACGGTCCGATTGCCATTGACGGCCGTGAAAGATCCGACCCATCCCGTGAATTCATAATCGTACTGGGCGGTATCCGTTTTGACCGGATTGGCGGGAGGGATCGCATCCATTCCTTGCGTTACCGGCACATTGGCGATCAATGTCACCCCGTCTTCATCGTAGAAAGAAACAATCCATTGCGGGGCGGTCGTTGTCGTCGAAGTCGTGGTAGTGGTGGTTGTTGTAGTCGTCGTGGCGGCGGTTGTGGTTGTCGTGGTCGTCGCCGGAGTGGTTGTAATCGTCGCCGAAGTGATCGACGTTTCTGTAGGGGTGGTGGTGGTTGTTACCGAACCCGAAGTTTCGGTGGTTTCAATGGTCCCCGAAGTCGTGGTGATTTCCACGGTGCTTGAAGTTGTCGAAGATTCCGTGGACTGAGTGGTCGGAGTGGTGCTTCCGAACAAGTCGCAAGCAGCCAGCAGAATTACGGATGCACTCGCCAGGAGCAAAAAAAGGAACCGCTTCATTTGGAATAACCTCCTTTTGG
>JAKLGB010000073.1 GCA_022710895.1 Bacillota bacterium | reverse complement strand
GGAAAGATCGACCACGTCGTTTTCGGAATTGTAGTTTTGGGTGGTCAGGATGTTGTTGCCATTGACATCCAGTTTCTTCAGGGCGGCGTCGGTATTGGGGGTGGAGGTATAGACCAATGATTGTTCATTGATCGCGATGTTGGTCGGAGACGGGGGCGTACTGGCGGCGTACTCGTCGGGGTTGACGAAGACTTCCGCGATTTTCTGCAACAATGATTTGGCAGACAGGTTGACCCCGAAATATCCGAGGAATGTGCCATCGTAATGAAGCTGAATGACGCCGGATGTCGAACCGTCGCCGACGACATAGATGTTGTCTCCCGCCCCGACGACTACTTTGATCGGAACATAGAGCGATTGGGTCCCGAACAGGGGTTCCACGGGACGCCCGAAGGTGCGCAAAAGGGTGCCGTCTTCATCAAATCGGTAAACGAGGGCGGTGCCTTTATCGGCTACGTAGATCCGTCCTTCCGGGGTCACATAAACTCCGGTAGGATCCTGAAGAATGCCCGTGCCGATTTGGGCTTGAAGGGTGCCTTGGTAATCGAAGACCGCAATCCGGGAGTTTCCCGTGTCGGCGACATAAATTTTGCCGTCGCGAACAAAGAGGTCCTGGGGATTGGACAACAATCCGGAATCGTGGATCGTCCCGAGCGGAACATAGGCGGTTTGCGTGAACGTCAGATTGCCTTCATAATCGACGGTATAGGTCGAGTAGGGGTAGTGGTCCCGCCAAAAAGCCGTATCCGCGGAAACGGAGAAGGTGGGCAGGAAAGCCAGGACGGTGAGCGAAGATAAAATCAGGCAGAGGACTTTTTTCATGGCGGCCACTATTTGATCCCCGAGTGAGCCATCGTGTCGATGACCTTGCTCTGCATGACGATGAAAATGACGAGATTGGGAACGAACATGATCAGCGAGGCCGCAGCCGCCATCCCCTGGCCGGCGACGGCATTGGTGTTCGTGGTGAGCGTGCCCATGTAAAACGCAAACGTCTTCAACGAATCGCTGTTGATGTAGGTCGAGCTGGTATCCGAAGAGTTCCAGACTGTTTGGAAGGAGAGGATCATGATCGTGGCGATCGCCGGTTTGATCAGCGGCAAGATGATCTGGCCGTAGATCTGGAAATCGTTGGCTCCGTCGACGCGGGCGGCATCGATCAATTCGTTGGGGATCTGGTCGATGAACTGCTTGACCAGAAACAGCCCGACGGGAACCGCCAAATAGGGCAGGACATGGATGAAGAACTGGTCGATCAGGCCCAGTTTCTCGATGACGAGATAACGGGGAATCGTGACGGCCACCCCGACAAACATCAATGCGATCGTATTGATTTCGTTGATGGTTTTCTTGCCTTTGAAATGCAGTTTGGATAAGGCGTATCCGGCCATCGTCGATATGATAACGGAGATGAAGATCACCAAAACGGTGACCACGAGCGAATTGAACAGATAACGCGACATCGGGATCCCGGAAGCTCCCGTAAGGGCGAACAGGTTCCGGAAATTGGCCAATGTGGCATTTTTGACGAAGAACGTCGGCGGATAAGCAAACAGTTCTTCAAAGGGTTTGAAGGCATGGTTGAAGATGAAAATGAGCGGCAAGAGCATCACCAAAGCCACGGGCAGAAGAATGGCCAGATAGCGGATCTGGACGGGGTGGAACCGCTTGGGATTGATCTTCGTGGCTTGGAATTTCGATTTTCCCCGTTTCGGCATCGTCGTCTTCATTCGTCTTTACTCCCAAACAGGCGGAAAGCGAAGCGCGAAACCGCGTAAACCACCAGCAGCAAGACCACCGACAACGCCGCCGCATAGCCCATCTCATATTTGGTGAACCCGTAGTATTCGATATGGTTGACGATCAACTGCCCCGCATATTGCGGCGTGGGGTTGGAACCCGACAACGCCACGCCGATGCCGGAAGCCCCGAAGGTTCCGACGATCGCCATGACCGCTCCAAACAACATCTGCGGTTTGATCGTCGGAATCGTGATGTAGATCATTTCCTGGAATTTGTTGCGGATACCGTCGATGTATCCGGCTTCGTATAAATCCTGATTGACGTTGAGGATACCCGCCATCATCGCAAGGAAGCCCACGCCCATCGAACTCCACAGAGTGACGCCGATCATGATCGGCATCAGATATTTCGCCGAAGTCAACCAAGCAATCGGTTCGTTGAGGACGCCGATGTTCATCAGGAACATGTTGAGATATCCCGTTTCGTCGCCGGCGAAAATTACTTTCCACAAGACCGCCATCGTCACGCCCGCCGTCAGGGAGGGCGAATAGATGATCAAGGCCAGAACGGTGCGTACCTTCGGTGTCAATTGAGCGAGCAGCCATGCGAGCAGAAACGACAGGATGTATCCGCCCGGTCCGACGATCACGGCATATTTCAAGGTGTTGGGGATGACATATTGCATGAACTCGACGTCATTGGTGAAAATGGTGATGAAGTTTTCAAACCCGACCCAAGACGGTAGGCGAACCGTATCGAAATAAGTGAAAGACAACAGGATCGCCGCGATCACCGGGACCACGATGAAGATCAAGAACATCAAGACATAGGGGAACACGAAGAGATAAGCGATCGGATGGCTGTCGCGGACCTTCTTCGGCGCCGCGAGACGGGAAGCCAAAAGTCCCAGAGCGGATTTCATTCGCCTTCATCTCCCCTCTGCCACGACTCGATCAAAGATCGGGTCGTCATGACGTAGGGGCGCAAAATCGATCCGGAAGCGTCCATGTATCCGAATTCGCCCATTTTTTTCTTGATTTCCTTGTCCGCGCGAATCACCGCGTCGTTGAGTTCCACCCGAAGATTGTCGCGGTCGAGGACCACCCGGTTCCACAAATTGGAGATTTCCAATTCGACCTGATAGGATCCCGGCACCTTCGGAAGTTCTCGGAGCCATTCCCACTGACCGAGGATGACGGCGACATCGTCTTCATCATAACCGGCGGCGGTGAACGCCTCCAGATTGGCACTGTTCCACATATAGGAACTGCCCATCGTCGAAAGCAACAGCCGTTCGAATTCGACTTGAGTGGCGGTCGAAGCCCACCATTGCAGAAAATCGAAGCTTTCTTCTTTATACTCGGTGTTTTTAAATATGACATTGGCGGTCAGCGCCCCGGGAGCACTTCGATCGATGGTTCCTCCGCCTTTGTCGACGCCGGGCATCAGGGCGATTTTCCACAATCCCTGAATGTCCGGGGCGGCATTGGCCAGCATGACGTACATGCCGAAATCGCCGACACCGATCGGGGCGGTTCCGAGACGGAAGTCATTGTAGAAGGATGAAACCGTGACGTCCATCGAATAGATGGTGTACAGTTCCGTCATCATCGTCAAACCCGCGATCGAAGCGGGATCGTCGAGGGCGGTTCCAAAGGCATCAGGGTCATAAACGGTCGATCCGTATTGAAACAAAAACGGAAGCGTCGAGTCGAAAGCTTTCAGCGAAGTCGCGCTGGATAGCGGGATTGCGAAGTTCATCCCGAAGCGTTTCAAAACCGGCATCATTTCGGTGACGTCCTGCCAGGTTTGGGGAACCTGCAGATCCAAAGCCGCCAAAATGTCGGTACGATAGAACAAAACATAAAAGTTCTCGGTATCGGGAATCCCATAGAGTCCCTGATCATATACCATCGGCACCAGCGCTTCGGGATGGAAGAGCGACAGCGTCGATGCGAATCCCGGATCGGAGGAAAAATCCGTGAGGTCCAAAAGGGCTCCGCGGATGCCCATGTCATAAGGCATCCAAGAAGCGATGCCCAAAGCGACATCGGGATTTTGTTTGGCGGAGTTGGCCAAAATGAGTTTGCCTTCCGAGGACATCACCGATATTTTCACCGGAATTCCCGTTGTCGGGGTGAAGGTTTCGTCAGCGAGTTTTTGAATCAGGTCCACGTAGGCCTTCGAACGGTTGACCCAAACTTCGAGTTCTCCCGTTTCGGCTTTTTGCGAATAGCGTTTTTCAAAGAATGACATGAAAAATCGGCGAATGGAAAGCCAGATTTTGGCAAAGAAACCACCGTTGGGTTTGGGTAGTTCGACGTCGGTGTGGATAAAGAATTTGTCCACATCGAGGGGACTGTGGATCAAAAGTCCCTGAACGACTCCCAGCAAAGCCGCCACCGAAGTCGGAGAGGTGGCGAGCAAGGTGATGTTTTTGGGGATGTCGTCGGGTTTGGCCGCCAACAACCGTAAATGCCGAACACACAGTTTCAGGTCGGATTCGGCTTCCGAGGCTTTTCCCGATCCGGTCATCGCGTGCAGATAAACGGCCTGCGCTTCCAAGGCATCGGCCATCGAAAGCAAATCGGTGACGATCGTCGGCAGGTAATCGACGATGTTCCAATCACGGTTTTCGTCGACTTGATTTCCCGTCAGTTTCTTGATGTCCAGCGACAATCGGTTGACATTTGCCAAAATCGTTTGAACGGTCAGATAGGTATTCCGATAGGGGGACAGATCCACCGAAAGCGAAACGAGGTTGGTTCCCGCTTCGAAACGAAACAGATAAGGGGTGCCCGACGAATCGGCGGGGGTGAGATTTTGCCATCCGGTCTGATAGGAAATCGGCAGGGCCTGCGCCTCTGCGAAGGGGATTTCCCCGTTGATTCGCAGGGTGCGGTGCACC
This sequence comes from Bacillota bacterium, assembly GCA_022710895.1. Lineage (GTDB taxonomy): Bacteria > Bacillota_I > Bacilli_A > Izemoplasmatales > Hujiaoplasmataceae > JAKLGB01. The sequence continues at coordinate 1,796 of JAKLGB010000073.1, read as the reverse complement.
GTGGCGTTGGTCGCTTCCGATTGCCGGACCTTGAAGGTCAGCCGGTACCATCCCGCCGCGGGGACGACGACCTGATACTCGACGGTTTCCCGTAAGGCGTTCCAACTGGATCCGGACAGGATGTTCAGTTTAAGAAGGGAAACTTCGAACGGGGTCACGCCCAGATCGCGGGCGACACCTGCCTGAACGGTGGAGGCGTTCTTGGCGAACGGTGTTTCGGCTTCCACGGTCTGCAGAACGTTTCCGGAAGCCATCGTGTTTGAGCCCAGATAAGTAGTGTAATCCGGAAGGTCCTTTTGTCCCGAAACCCTGAAGTCTCCGATCAGGAACTGCCCTTTCTTGCGTTGCAGGACGATCGTGTTTTCCCCGGCTTCGAGGAAAAAGGCCAGAGGATCCGCAAAGAGGGCCATCGGGTCGCTAAAAGATTGCGTCGTCCATCGGGATATGAGCGTTTGCGGAGCGTAAAAATCGTTGCCGTACCGGTCGACGGAAAAAGCGGTACCAGCATTCCAGGATTTGTAAAGAATGATCTGATCGGCTTCTTGGAACGGGATTTCGCCGTTGACGGAAACCGAAAGTTCATAATCGAGGTAATCTTCATCCATCGGGAAAAAATCGACGGCGAAACGGTATAATCCCTCAGTCGGAACGGATACACGGAGCAGGATCCGATCAGTTTCGTCCCAGACCGCCGCAGAATGGTCATAGCCTTGGGAATCGACAGCCAACGTCACTCCGTCGAATTGATCGGGGCGGAGGGTCACTTCAACATCGGCATTGTCTACGAAGTCTTCGGCTTGCCAATCCTCCCACACGGAGGGGTAGCGGTCGGACTCGGACAAATCGCCCCACAGAGAACCATCGGGAAGCGAAGATGCCGAAACGGCGTCCGCGCTCAGCGCGACGCCGAAGGTCGTCAGCATTCCGATTCCCAGCAGGACGATGACCTTTTTCAGCATGGTTTCCCTCCTCCCGAAGGAGTATGAAACGGTTATTCGACGCCGAGTTTTTCGAGGACGGCGCCGATGGCGGAATTCAATTCCGCGTTGGCTTTTTGGTTCCACACGGTCTTGATATCGGCATAATTCATCTCCCCGTTCAGCACGGATGTGAAAACCTGACCGAGGGTGGTGGTGGCGTTATAGACGCCGTTCCAACGGGCGTCGATATATCCGGGAACGTATTTATTCGGTTCGATGAGGTAATCGTCATATTCGACGACTTTGCGGAATTCGACAAAAGTGTCGTAAATGCCGAAGAAGGCGTCGAGAAGCGTTTCATTGGGCTGTAGTGGCGTCATATTCAGCGGGGTGACCCCTTCGACCGTCGTCGACAATTCGATCCGTTTCAGGTATCCTTGCGATCCGTGGCTCATCCATTTGGCCAGCAGATAAGCCTCTTCGGGATGATCGGTTTGCGAAGAAAGGCACATCAAGTCCAAAACGACGGGGATTTTGTGGGAGGCATCGGTCCCGGGAGTGCCGATGAAGTCGACTTCGAATCCGAGGGTTTCTTCGGTCATCGATCCGATAATCGGGGTGTACTCCCAATAAGCGGCCAGCTTCGAGGTCTCCCAAGTTCCCGTGGTGCCGAAGGCGGCCATCTTTTCATCGGCCGACAAAGCGTCGTAAACGAGCGCTTTGTCCGCCATCAAGGTGCGGTACATCGACAAGGTTGTTTCGAATTCGGTTCCGTCCAGATGCAAATTCCTTCCGTCGAAAGTGTACCATCCGAGATCGGGGTTCAGTTGGGCGGGGAACCATTCCAGCAGGCGATCGACGCCGCAGATGCCGGCG
>JAKLGB010000072.1 GCA_022710895.1 Bacillota bacterium | reverse complement strand
GATTATCGAAAAACGTCCTTCCCAAATGCTTTTGTTCGATATCTATGAAAACGGCGTCTATGACCTGCAGATGGAACTGAATCGTCGGTATCAAAACGATCCCGATCCCGTTCCGCGGAAAGTGCTGATCGGATCAGTCTATAACTACGAACGCCTTCAACATGTTTTTCAAGAGTTCCAACCGGAATTGGTCTTTCACGCCGCCGCTTATAAACACGGCCCCGTCATGAAAGAGTCAGCCGTTGAAGCGGTCAGAACCAATGTTTTGGGAACCTTCAATGTGGCTCGACTCTGTCACGAGCACCATGTCCAAAAGATGGTATTGGTTTCCAGCGATAAAGCGGTTCGTCCCACCAACGTCATGGGAGCCACCAAACGTTTTGCGGAAATGATCATCCAGTATTTCGACAAAATCTCCGAGACCAAGTATTCCGCGGTCCGGTTCGGGAACGTTCTCGGATCCAACGGTTCCGTGGTTCCTCTCTTCAAGAAACAAATCGAAGAGGGTGGCCCTCTCACCGTGACCGACCGGAACATCATCCGCTATTTCATGACGATTCCCGAAGCCGTCAGTTTGATTCTTCAATCGGGGACCTTTGCCAAGGGCGGGGAAATCTTTATCCTTGACATGGGTCAACCCGTGAAAATCATCGATCTTGCCGAGAAGATGATCATGCTTGCCGGTTTACGCCCCTACATCGATATCGACATCAAGATTACCGGGCTCCGTCCGGGCGAAAAATTGTTCGAAGAATTGCTCGTCGACAAAAACTCGAATCATCTCAAAACCGACAACGAGAAAATCTTCATTGAAAACATCCAAACGATTGAGGAAGTCGAAAAAGACGTGGCCTTCATCCGGGAATCCTTCGAACAGCTCGGGAATGCCGAAGTTAAGGATCTTGTCGCCAAATTCGTTCCCACCTACACGGTCAAAAACTAAAGCATGTCGCCTGACATGCTTCTTTTTATGATATAATGAAAACGGTGGTAAATACATGGAAGACAAACAACCTCTCGCCATCGGCGACAAACTGACAATCGAAATTCGCAAACAAGGGATCAACGGCGAAGGCATCGGCTACCATCAGAAGCTGGCCATTTTCGTTCCCGGAGCCATCGCCCAAGAATCGGTCACGGTCGAAATCGTCGACCTCAAACCGGGGTATGCTTTGGCGAAAATCGATACCATCCTTCGACAATCCGCGCGACGCATCGTTCCCCCGTGTCCGTATTTTGAGCGTTGCGGGGCTTGCCACATGCTGCACATTGCTTATCCCGAGCAAATGAAGATTAAGCAAAGCATCTTGAAGCAATCTCTGCGCCGGTATACCGATTTGGACATCGACCGATTGGACATCCGCCGGACTTTGGGCATGAAGTCTTCGTTTGGGTATCGCAACAAATCCCAAATGCCCTTCAAAAACACGCCCAACGGTCTGACCTTGGGACTCTTTGAAAACAATTCCAACAAATTTGTCGCCATCGATTCCTGCATGGTCCAAGAACCGCTTGTCAACGAGACCAACGCCAAGATATTATCGCTTCTTTCGCGCCGAAACATCAAAGCTGCGGATTCCTTGAATCCGGATGGAGTCCTTCTCAATTTGATCACCCGTTATGTATCTTCGACCGACGCACTCCAAGTGACTTTCATCGTTAGCCGGTGCCAACCGGTTTTGAAAGCGGTCGCCGAAGAAATCCTTAAGGAAATCCCGCGGGTCAAAGGCGTGTTCTGCTCGGTGAACAAACAACACACGGTATCGATGTTTGGCAAATCCATCGATTTGCTGGCCGGGGACCCGTATGTGTTGGAAAAAATCGGCGATCTCGACATCAAACTCAGTCCCGAGGCTTTTCACCAACTCAATACCCGCCAAATGGCCGTTTTGTACGAAGAAGTCCTCAAGGCCTGTGCCCTCGATGGACACGAAGTCGTCATCGACGCCTTCTGCGGAGTCGGAATTTCCACCTTGCAGATGGCACGCCACGCCAAAATGGTTTTCGGGATCGATGTTTCGGCTTCCTCCATCAAAGATGCCATCGCCAATGCGGTTCTCAACGGCATCAAAAACGTGGCTTTCATGGCGGATCGGGTCGAGAAAATGGTGCCGGAGTTGTTACTGAAAGCGCGGAAACCCGATATCGTCGTTTTCGATCCGCCGCGAAGCGGGATCGAAGACCCGGTACTGGACTCCGTGATTCAAGCTCGAATCCCCAAAATCATTTATGTCTCGTGCAACCCTTCCACCCTGGCCAAAAACTTGGATCGACTGACTCCGCACTATCGCATTCAGTCGATCCAACCCATTGATATGTTTCCTCACACCGCCAGCGTGGAGAGCATCACGGTTTTGCTTCTCAATGATTGAACACTTCTCACTTTTAGGAGCAAACGATGAAGAACATAACCTTGAACCATCCCCGAAAATTACGGAAAATCACCACGATTGCGGCCACTTTGGGTCTGAAACCCGCCGATTTGGAATTATACGGAGATTACAAAGCCAAAATTAAAATGTCCGCCGTCCAAAGTCCCCGTTTCTCCCGACAGGGGAAAATCATCCTCGTGACCGCCATCACCCCCACTTCTGCGGGTGAAGGGAAAACCACGACCACGATCGGCTTGGGCGACGCCCTTCGTCGTCTGGGCGTCGCTTCCGCCGTTTGTCTTCGGGAACCGTCGTTGGGCCCCGTCATGGGCATCAAAGGGGGCGCCACGGGCGGAGGAAAAGCGATGGTGGAACCGATGGAAGACATCAACCTCCACTTCACCGGGGATATCCACGCGGTCACTTCTGCCAATAATTTGATCAGCGCCGTCATCGATAATCACTTGTTCCAAGGGAATCCGTTGCGGATCGATCCGGAACGGATTGTCTGGAAACGATGCATGGATATGAATGATCGTGCTCTCCGGGAAATCGAAGTAGGGCTCTCCAACCCCAAAGAAGTTCGACGGAAAGACCGTTTTGACATTTCCGTTGCCAGCGAAATCATGGCGATTCTGTGCTTATCCCGGGATTTAAACGATTTGAAAGGCCGCTTGGAAAAAGTCATCGTCGCTTACGACACGAACGGAAAACCGGTCACCGCCGGGGATTTGCATGTGGCCGGGGCGGCGACGATGCTTTTGAAAGAGGCCATCCAGCCTAACCTGGTTCAGACCCTCGAAAACACCCCCGTGTTGATCCACGGCGGTCCTTTTGCCAATATTGCCCACGGATGCAATTCGGTGATCGCCACCGACTTTGCCCGCCGTGCCGCCGACTTTGTGGTGACCGAATCCGGTTTTGGCGCCGATCTGGGAATGGAAAAATTCATGGACATCAAAACTCGGGTTTTGGGGGTCATGCCTTCGGCGGTGGTTTTGGTCGTCAGTCTCAAAGCGCTCCGCCTTCATGGCGGAGCCCCGAAAGAGGACACGAAAACCGAAAACCTGGCGGCTTTGAAAAAAGGAATGGAAAATTTGGAAAAGCATATGGAAAACATCCGTTATTTCCACCTTCCTTTTGTTATCGCGTTAAACAAATTCGCCACCGATTCTCCCGAGGAAATAAGCTTCTTGAAAGAATGGGCGGAGGAAAGACACGCTGCGCTCGAGATTTCCGACGTCTATGCGTCGGGTGGGGCGGGGGCGGAAGGACTTGCAAGGCGTGTCATCGTCTTGGCGTCGGCGGAGCCCGATCCCCTATGCGGCCCGCTTTATGATTTACAGAAAAGCATCCCCGAGAAGATTGAAACGATCGCCAAGCGCCTCTACGGTGCGAGTAACGTCATTTTTTCCGAACAAGCCGAATCCCAACTGCGGGAATACGCCGAAGCGGGCTGGGATCGTCTTCCCGTCTGCATGGCCAAGACGCCCTTATCCTTGTCGGATAATCCCAAGTTGCTCGGACGACCCCGGGATTTCACTTTGACCATCCGCGAATTCAAACCCTCGATCGGGGCGGGATTTCTGGTGGCTTTGACCGGTGAAGTGATGACGATGCCGGGATTGCCCAAAAACGGGGCGTTCGAGAAAATGGACGTCGTCGACGGAGAAATCGTCGGCCTGTTTTAAGGGAGGTATTGTCATGAAAAAAGTGTTGATTCTCGGTGGAACGTCCTATGACGAAATCATTTATCTGGATCGACTTCCCGATCCGGTTCCGGCCACTTTGTTTGCCTCCGGAATCGAAGCGGTCGGTTCGACCGGCGCCGGGAAGGCGCTGGCGATGACCAAACTCGGAATCGATAATCGTCTGCACTCCATTTTGGGCAACGACGAACCCGGAAACCGGATCATCGCCTTTTTGGAATCGAAAAATGTCCGGTTCACCTACGATTGGGACGTTCAAACCGAAAGACATGTCAATTTGATGGATCGGGAAGGAAAACGCATTTCGATTTTCGTGAAATCCTCCACTGCCGATCTGCCGTTGGATTTGCCCCGTTTGGAAACCATGATCAAGGACGCCGACCTCATCGTTTTGAACATCATCGGTTATACCAAGCGTCTGATTCCTTTAATCCAGAAATACCATAAGGAAGTGTGGACGGATTTGCACGATTATCAGGGTGGAGATCTCTACTACCAACCGTTCATCGATGCCGCGGACGTCATCTTCCTCTCCTCGGATCGTCTTCCCGACTATCTGCATTGGATGACCAAATGGACTCGCGAAGGTAAAAAATTCGTCGTCACCACCCACGGACGGAACGGTGCGACGTTGTTGGAAAAAAACAAAGAGCCGCGATTTGAACCCATCATCGAAAGTTATCCTCTGGTCGACGCCAACGGCGCGGGCGACAGTTTCTTTTCCGGTTTTCTCTATGGATATCTTAAAAACCAGCCGATGGAGAAATGCCTCTGTTACGGAACGATCGCCGGGGGTGTCAAAATCACCTCGCATCAGCTGGTGTCCGAGCAATTGTCTTCCGAATATTTGGAATCGATGTACGAAAAAATCTATTGATAAGAAGGTGTTAACGTGGCAAACATCAAAGATCTTCCCGGAAAAGCAAAGGAACTTGGGCTCAAAGTAATCAAATCCGTCGAAAAAGGCGTGGAAAACGTGCGGATGAGCGTCGAAAAAACCGTCTTGGATGACAATCTCCGCCGGCGCTTCAATTTGGAGAATCCGTACAAATTCGAAGTCTATGAAAAAGGAATCAAATCCACGATGTTGACGAACTTGTTCGTTCGCAACGCCAAACGCTACGAAGAAGATGATTTATTCGTTTTCGCCGGGTCGATTTCCGAGAATAAATTTGAAAAAGGCGGGATCGTGAAAGATTTGGCCGCCAATGCCGAATTCCGAATTCTGGACATCATCCAGGTGCTTGTCCCTGTCGAATTCGAAGGGAAACGCTACGAAATCGTCGGCACCGCCCTTCACTGTCAACCGTTGTAGGGTTCGTCATGGATCACAAGGCTGAATTCATCTCTGTTTACAATCAATTCATTCATCGGGACGGGGCGGAGGAACTGCTCAAGTTTCTGCTTTCTTCGGGGAGCGATTTTTTCGTTGCCCCCGCATCCACGCGATTTCACTTGTCGGTGGAAGGCGGATTGGTTGAACATTCCCTGCATGTTTATCACTGTTTGAAAGACTACCTCTCCCGTCCGCGGGTTCGCAACGATTACGGATTGTCTTTCACGGACGAAACCGTGGCCATCGTCGGGCTTCTTCACGATTTGTGCAAAGTCAACGTTTACCAAAAAAGCATGCGAAACGTGAAAGATAAAGCCGGGACATGGGTTCAAGTTCCGTCCTACGATTATAGCGATGCCCTTCCGTACGGTCACGGGGAAAAATCCGTCTACATCATTTCCGGTTTCATGAAATTAACCCGAGAAGAAGCCTTTGCCATTCGGTATCACATGGGCTTTTCCGATACCGAAGAAAAGAACAATGTCTCCGCCGCTTTTGAAAAATTCCCTCTGTCGTTCGCCCTGTCGGTGGCCGACATGGAAGCCACCTATCTGGTGGAAGGTTCTCCCGCCGCAAAATGACGAAAGAAACCTCTTCTGAGGTTTTTTTCGAATTAGGAATGCAGAAACGAGTCCGCTCATGAGCCGAATCTACGATTTGACATCCGGGTCCATCTTCAAGAAAATCTTCACCATCGCCCTTCCCGTCCTCCTGACGTCGATTTCACAGATGGCGTATAATCTGACCGATATGTTTTGGATCGGTCAAGTGGATGAAATCGGGTTTTCCGAACCCGAAGTGCTTTCCGCCATCGGAACCGCGGGATATATCCTTTGGTTTGCCTTCGGAATCATCCTGATCGCCAAAATCGGGATTTCCGTCAAAGTGAGCCATCACGCGGGAGTTCAGGATTTTGACGGAATCCGCAGCAATGCTTCCAACGGGATGATTCTGATGGCCGCGATGGGGATTCTGACCTCCCTGATCATTGTGGGGATGCGACATCCCTTGATTGCCATGTTTCGATTGGAATCGGCGAATGTCTACACCGAAGCCGTTCAGTATCTGTCGATCACAGGCGGGTTCTATTTCGTGGTTTTTCTCATCAACGGATTTACCTCCATCAACGAAGGTTTGGGGAAAACCGCGTTGAACATGAAAATCCTTCCGATCGGATTGGCCCTGAACATGATTTTGGATCCTTTGATGATCCTGACATTCCGCATGGGTATCCTCGGAGCGGCGTGGGCGACCGTTATTTCTCAGGCGGTGACGCTGTCTTTTTTCGTGTTTCTTTACGCCCGTTCTCACCAGAAGATTTTCTCTTTTCATCGCGATGCCTTTCGGTGAAAAACTACCAAAGAATTGCTA
>JAKLGB010000071.1 GCA_022710895.1 Bacillota bacterium | reverse complement strand
GATCCATCGTGCGGACCGCCTCAACGATTGTTTGCGGTTCGACGTCAACGCCGAGGTCGACGACTTCCACACCTTGACCTTCGAGCATCATTTTGACGAGATTTTTCCCGATGTCGTGAAGATCACCTCGCACCGTACAGATAATGGCTTTTCCGACGGAACGGGTCCCGGAGGCGACCAACGCCGGACGGAGAATTTCCAAACCCGAATTCATGGCCCGAGCGGCAACGAGGACTTCGGGAACGAAGACTTCGTTGCGTTTGAATTTTCCACCGATGATGGTCATTCCGCCAATCAATCCTTCATTGAGGATGTCGACAGGGGCGATGCCCTCGTCAAGAGCCTGTTGAACCAACAATTTAACGTCTTTGGCTTTCCCTTTTTGCAATAAGGAGCTGATTTCCGTAAGGATCATGGAGAGTTCCTCTTTCCGCAACCCAAAAAAACGGGGTTGCCGTGTTTTCGATTTCATTATACGGTAAAACGCTTACAATTCACATTGGATATCTTGTTAAAAAATAGTAATATCTTGCGATGATGGGCTACCTAATGGGTCTTTTTTCCCTTATTTGCGAAAAAAAACCGCCGACACCGGCGGTTCAGAGTAAGGTCATGTACTTCTTGGGGGTCAACCCGTTGTACTTTTTGAAGGTTTTGCAGAAATAGGCCGCATCCTTGAAGCCCGTCATCGTCGCGATGTCTTGGATCAAATGGTTCTTCTCCTTCATCAACTTGACGGCGGCTTCCATGCGGATCTTATTCAGGTAATCGCTGTAAGTGATATCAAGTTCTTCTCGAAATAGATGGGACAGATAATACCCGCTGACAAAGACGTTCTTGGCCACTTCGTCCAACGACAAGTCTTCCGAGTAATGCTTGCGAATGTACTGAATGGCATTCATCAGGTGTTCGTTGCCTTGTTTTTTGAAGCGATTTTCGTACAACACGGCAATGATTTCTTCCAAGACTTCGGTAGTCAGAAGACAGACTTCGTCATATTGGCTTTCTTCCGCAAGGATCCGGGTCACTTGCCGGATGATATGGGCCAAATCGGTGAGCGGAATCCCCGCATCGACGGCGGCACGGATCAGCACCGCGGTCAGTTCGTAGACATTGGCTTTGATGATGTCCAGATTCCCGGCGGCAATTGCGAAGATCTCACCGAGAATTCCGTTCAGAATTTCGTGAGCGCGAACGGTTTCTCCCGAACGGACAAACGCAATCAGTTCTTTTTCCATTTCGTAGGAATACTTCTTGAACTTGTTCTGCCGTTCCAACGCCTGAAGACTGAGGGCGGCTTGACGTTTTTCGCTCATCAGTTCGGCAATCTTGTCCTGTTGGCGGGTCAGCCGATTGCGTTGAGACAAAAAGATGCTTTCTTCCTGACACATGTGGTCGACCATCAGCGACAACATCTGCGAGGCTGATCGCATCGTTTCCGGGGTTAATTGCTTGATGGCCTCGAGAATCTCGCAGACACTGTCCGCCGGAACCTCGTGCTTGGCGGCGAAATCCGCGAGATCGCGTCGGGCGATCTCGTCGGGTTCCCAGAGGAGCACGGGACCGCAAGCCAGACAGCCTAGATATTTCTCTTCGAATAAGACAGCGGCGGCACATTTGATCATCGTCCCGCATTGGAAAATATAGGGTTCTCCGAGTTCCAGGGCTTTTTTACCGGCATATTGCATCTGCAGGTTGCAGGTGGACTGACGGGTTTTGACCAATTCGCAGATCGTCTTTTCCGGATGGATCCGGTATCGAAGCACTTCTTGACCTTCGATATCGTGCAACGATACGTCGATACCTGTCAATTTGGCAAAATTGGCGAAGAGTCGTTCCAAGTCTTGGAAATCCAATACTTCATCGAGGCGTTTGTCCGAGTATTCGATTTTCACATCGATTCCTCCTCCGGTTCTCCGAAACCCATGTAGTCGACGAAACGATCATTAAATCCGGGGGCGCGCATCAAATCGAGAGTTTCGACCGCTTGGGCCCACCGATCGGCCACGGGTTCCAAACCGGGGTCGAGAAGGCAAAGAACGGCTCCGGTCCCGGAGGTATTGCCGGCACTGAGGGTCTTTCCGCGAAAGACTTCCGGAAGGAGTCCGGTCCGAAATGCGGCATCCGGATCGAGATAAAACCCGAACCCACCGGCGAGGACCACTTGGTCGACCCGGGATGGTTCGATTCCAACGTGCGCCAACAAGGTTTCGACCGCCGCGCGAATCGCCGCTTTCGCCAATTGAAATTGGCGGATGTCTTTCTGCGTCAAATAAACCGTTTCAGTCAGATAAAACGTATCGTTACAGAGACGGGATCGTAACGGATGCGTACTCTCAGGGTCGAAGGCTCCGCTATCATCGATCAATCCCGCTGCCACCAAGCAGGAAATCAAATCGACCAACCCCGATCCGCAAAGGCCGATCGGGGGCTCTTCCGCGATGGTTTTCCAGACAAGGTCATCCCCGTTTTTCCCGACTCGGCATATCGCTCCCGGCCATCCGCCCATCCCGCACGCCAAATTGGCGCCTTCAAAGGCGGGTCCCGTCGCTGCCGAACATCCGAAGAACCGGCCTTGATGGCCGAGGATGATTTCCCCGTTGGTTCCCAAATCGATCAACAGGATCGAGTCGTGAAGATCCCAAGAAACCGTCAAAGCTCCCGCCACCATGTCCCCGCCCAAAAAAGCGCTGATGGATGGCAACAAGACGATCTTTTCGGCTTCGATTCCCAATTCGTTCCCGGAAGCGGTTTTTCTTTCCAAAAAAGCGGGAACGTAGGGGGCCACTCCGATGCCTTCGGGAGAGATTCCCCAGAACAGATGAGACATCGTCGGGTTACCCGCGACGACAACCCGTTCGATGACGGAAAATCCGAATTCGCGCTTCCAGTCCGCAATGACCTCGTTCAGGGCTTGGCGAACAGAATCGCGTTGTGCAGGGAGAAATCCTTCCCGGCAATGGTCTATTCGGGTGATCACGTCCGCCCAGAACCTCCGTTGTGGATTGGGAAGAGAACGAAAAGCCCACTTTTTTCCATCGGAAAGGGAGTACAAATAAAAAACCAAAGAGGTCGTTCCTAAATCCATTGCGATTCCATAGCAATCGGCCAAGGAGGGTCTGGCGGAACGTTGGGGAGCGTCGGTGACCGCCGTATCTCGAAGTTCGATCGACAGATCGGTTTGAAGAAAAGTGTGACAGGCAGAAACCGAACGGTTCTCATAGAGGATCTCTACTCCACATTTTCCACACGTTCCGTGACCCCCGCACGCTCCTCCGGCATCGAAGCCAAGTAAGAGAAGGGCATCATACAGCCGGGTTCCGACGGGGAATTCCTGGCATCGAGTCTGAAAACCGCAGGTGACCGTCAGCGTCGGCATGGGGATCCCTCCCGAAAAAAGACCATGACGAAGTACGTTACAGTGTTGGGTCCGTGATAATACTTGAGACCGGTCTTTTTGGCGATATCGTAGACATCCACACCCAAAGCTTCCATTGATATCATCGCTTTTTCGGGAAAACGGCAGGGTTTCTCGGGGTAGCTGCAGGGATGACATAATTCACAGGAACCGGCCGCGAGGAACATCGCTTCACCGGGTTCTTTCCGAAGTCGATCCGAAAGGGTGTATGCATGGTTCATGATGGTTTTGCGACCGACATCCATTCCATCGACATCGTATGGATCTTCTAGCGGGAAGACTTGCAGGAAAAGAATCGCTTCAGGAAATGCCGAAAGAAGGGAACGGTGAACGTTGACGTCCCCGATTCCGGGAGGACAAGTCCACGTTTTCCCGTATTTCCCGCAATGATTGGCGGCGCAATCCTGCAAAAAAACATCACGAAAAACCAAATCCGAGGGTTGGAAAGCCGCCCAAGAAAGATGATGATCTTCCAAAAAGCCGAGGATTGTCGATTTCATGAAGTAGAGAACCTCGTTTCTTGTTTCATTTTTTTAAAGGTAATCGATGGGCAAAACAACAAGGTTGTCCCGTAAATAGAGTACTTGGTCATAAAGACATAAAATGGTTCCCATCCCACGCTTTTTCTCTTCGACCCGATCCAAAATCGGGAAGGCGGCGGCCATCGATGCGTCCGGTGCAGCGGTCATTTTGATTTCGATCGGGTAGAGAATACCGTTTTCTTCGATGATCAGATCAATTTCCGCTTCTCGAGTTGAAACTCTCCCATCGGGCAACACCCGATTCTTGTCCTTCCCGCGATAATAGAACACACGATCACGATACCCTTTTCCTTCGTTGGTGAAGGTCTTCAAAATTTCCGAAATGACAAAGGTTTCGAAGATATTTCCATTGGAAGCCCCAACTGCCAACACTTCAGGAGTCATCCATTTTGTCAAATAACATACCAAACCCGTGTCACGAAAAAAGAGTTTTGGCGTTCGAATCGCCCGTTTCAAAACGCTGGGTGTGAACGGTTCCAATAAATAAATGACCCCTGAAGTCTCCAACATTGAGGTCCAATTGCGGACGGTTTCAATGGAAACCCCGATTTCATCGGCAACGTTCTTGTATTCAAGCATCTGGCCGGTTCGGGAGGCCATCACGGTCAGAAAACTCAGAAATTTTCCTTTATCCTTCACGCGAGCCAAATCACTGATATCCCGTTCAATGTAGGTGTTGACATAAGAACGATAAAATATTTCCCAATCGATTTGGGAATCTTGCAGAGCCGGAAACGATCCGCGATGGATGATTTTCCATAGATTCCGGTAAGGAACGACCGAGGCTTTTCGGGATTCGATGTAGTCTTGAGTGGGAAGGAAATGCCGGGTAAAAGGAACACCAAAAATTTCGCGCAACGACAACCCTTGGAGTTCCAATACGGCGACCCTTCCGGCCAACGATTCCGTGACCAACTTCATCATGTGGAATTGTTGAGATCCCGTCAACAGGAATTGTCCGTTTGTGGATATTCGATCAGCGGACATTTTTAAGAAAGGGAATAATTCGGGAACATATTGGACTTCATCCAGAATGATCGGGGCGGGCTGATTCAAAAAAAACAAGCGCGGATCCTGTTTGACCGTTTTGGTCAGGAGGGGATCGTCGAAGGTGATATATGGAAAATCAGGAAAAGTATGGGTTAAAGTAGTGGATTTCCCCACCTGACGCGGTCCGGTCAACAAGGTGATGGGGAATGTGGACAAACATTGATTCAACGTTTCGGTGATTTGCCTGGGAATGTATTTCATCGTTACCCTCCGCGACTATTTTCAATTTCAATTTGATTATAGTCGCAAATCAATGTTTTGTCAATGGGTGATTCCCTGCAAAAAGATCGACACGAATGTCGATCTGATCAAACTCATCCGATGATCAAGACGGATCACAAACGGAACATTTCGATGACGCCGTTTTTGTAGGAAGGAAATACTTCTCCCAGAATCAAAGGACGGACGTAATCGAAAAACTCCTGAGTGACGCCGTTGCCATCGGCGTTGATCCAATTGCGGGGAATCAACTGCTCGCCGTTGGCGATGTCGGGCAGGGCCTGCCCGAAATGGGAAATCTTGTATTCCGGTCCTTCTTCGCGTTTCATGCAGACCATCAGACGGGTTTTGCCTTCCAAGATCCACTGGACGCCGATGCGTCCGATGGTGACGGATTCTTCCAAATCCGTCTTGGACAACAAATTCGTCGATGCCCGTTGCATGACGTTGAATTCGATGCCCCGAGAAGGATATCCAAGATCCGTCTTGATGACGTTGGCGAGCATCGTCGCCACCCCGCCCAATTGAGCGTGGCCGAAGGCGTCTTTCGCCGCGGGGGATTCGCCGTAAACGATGCCGTCGGCGTCACGGATGCCTTCGGAAACCGCCACGAGACAGCGTTTGTTCTTCTCGTACACCCGGGCGACGTCCCGTTTGAATTTACCGATGGAAAAGGGGATTTCGGGAAGATAAATCAAATCGGGGCCGCAGCCGGCCAAACAGGCGATGCAGGAAGCCGCGGTCAGCCACCCGGCGTTCCGGCCCATGATCTCCACGACCGTGACTTTCCCCGTGGGGTACGCTTCCAGATCGGTGGCGATCTGGGTCATCGTGTTGGCCACGAATTTGGCGGCACTGCCGAAACCGGGACAGTGGTCGGTATACACCAGATCGTTATCGATCGTTTTGGGAAGACCCAAAATCCGGCATTCGTAGTCGACGGTGTCGAGGAAGTGCATCAGTTTGTCGGAAGTATCCATCGAGTCGTTCCCGCCGTTGAAAAGGATATAACGGATGTCGTACTTCTTCAAGGTGTTCAGGATCTTCATGTAATCCGTATCGTCCTTGTGATAATCGGCCAGTTTGTACCGTGCGGACTTAAAAGCCGCTCCGGGGGTTTGTTTTAACAACTCGAGTTGTTCCTCCGAATATTGATCCATGCAGACGACATTGTCCTTGATCGCCCCGACGATGCCGTTGATCATGCAATAGATGGATCCGATCTCGGGATGCTTCTTCGCTTCGTTGATCACGCCATAGGCGGTGGCGTTGATGACGCTGGTCGGTCCTCCGGACTGACCATACAGCAAATTGCCTTTCAAGATGCTCATAACTGATGTAATCTCCCTTCGTTGGTCTATTTGGTGAATGAGCCCGTGATTTTCTCAGGGCGTATGGAATGAGGTGAGAGGGGAAAATCCGATAATGTCAAATCATTTCCGAACAACAGATTGGGAAGGTTTTTATAGGACAACCCAAGAGAGCCGCATATGGCTTTCCCGAGAACCATCTCCTTGATAATCAACTTTCCGCCTTTGGGAAGGGGATAGGACTGATGGGCAATGGCAAAATGGCGGAATGCGTGGGAAAGCGGCTTCCCGATGA
>JAKLGB010000070.1 GCA_022710895.1 Bacillota bacterium | reverse complement strand
GTCCAGATGCTCGGGGCAATTCCGATCGCCGGAACCTTGGGCGGAATGAAAAACATGATGGGTGCCATCGAACATCGACACAAAGCCGGAGGCTTCATCGCCGTCTATCCCGAAGCGCATATCTGGCCTTATTATACCGGCATCCGTCCGTTTCGATCCAACTCGTTTGCCTTCCCCGTGAAGTTCCGATCTCCCTGCTTCTCCGTCACGACGACTTACCAAGAACGCGGTGGCCTCTTCGGTGGCGAACGCCCCCGGATCACCGTCCACGTCGATGGTCCGTTTTTTCCGGATCCGACGCTGGACAAGAACGCCGCCAAAGAACACATTCGCGATCAGGTGTATGCCGCCATGAAACGAACCGCGCAATCTCATAACGAGGTCAGTTATCTCGAATACCGCAAGAAAGAGCCGGAGCCGCTGGCCGAACCGGTTCTGAGCGAAAAACACGCATGAAAAAACGCCGATTTCCCTTTGGGACTTCGGCGTCATTTTTTACGGTTTGGCATGCAGAATCAAGGGAACGATCATTTCTTCGGGCAAAAGCCCGGCATGATGTCCCTTCATCGGTTCCAATCCTTCGATCAGTTGGAAATAATGGCGGCCGATGGCAATCGCCATGTAGTCTCCGAGGAATTCGCGGAACCGAGGATGAGGAATCCCGATTCCGAAGATTCCGCTTTCGACAAGACGGTCGGAAGGAATCAAAAGATAGAAATCCCGGAAATGATGATGGAACCGTTCAACGAATCGTTCCTTTTTATCGGGCTTGATGAAAAACGCAGCCGCCCGGGCATCGACGGAAGGATCATGACGAAACGTCTCGCAAACATCGGTGAATTGCCGGAGGGGGATGGGAAGAACGTCGGTTTGCCCATGATCCGCAATGACGATCACAAGGGTTCCTTCGGGCAAGTTCGCAATGAATTCGGAATAGGCCGCATCGACCGTTTCCATCATCGCCAACGCTTCCGGCGAGGAAGGTCCGTATTGGTGTTCAATCGTGTCCAGTTTATCCCAATAGGCATAAACAAAATGCCGTCCGGGAGAAGTGATTTTGTGTCGAATCGCTTCGGTCATCTTGGCGGGAGTGTCGATTTCCGGGGTGCGAAAGGCGGGGAAAATCTCCGCCGTTTTCACGTCGGGACTCGCTTGTTCGATCAAAGAGTAAATGGTGGGGTAAGCCAGTACTTTCTGGGCGACCGGATGATCGACCACGATTTCGTCATGATAGAAATCCTGATTGGTAAAGAGGATAATCGTTCGGGCTTCTTCGGGGAAATATTGACTCCACCCGATCCATCCCGTTTGTTGAGGCGATAGCCCCGAAAGCACCGAGGTCGTGGCGGAAGACGTGGTGGACGGAAAGACGGAAGTGATATCGACTCTTTTGTCCTTCCGCAGGGCAGAAGCCTTCGGAAGCCGAGAAAGGACGGAAGATCCCATCCCGTCGACCAACCAAAGCACGACGTTCCGATAACCTTTGGCCAGTTCTGCATCCAAGAGCGGAAGCGACGGAGTCGGCGTTGACACGCCATAATGCCGAAGAACCGAAGCGGTGACGTTCAGAATGGAACGTTGATAATCGGGATAGACAAGTGGGAGCATCTTTTCCTCCTTCTAGGCGACCGCGGGATCTTCTTCCGCGGCGGATCGTTGGATCTTGGGTAAGAAATCGATTTTGGTGTATAAAAACATTCCCAACGGCCACATGGCGATGTTGGAAATCAGCATCGCATACCAGACGCCCAGCGGCCCGAGGTTGGTGAATTTCACGGAAAGATAGACGAGCGGAAGCCGGATTGCCCACAAACGGATGGACGCCATGATCAAGGTGTACCGGGTGTCACCGCTGCCTTGGAAAGTGGCTAGATACATGTTATAGATTCCCATCAATGGCAAACCCAGATGCAGATACAGCATATAATCATTCGCAAATGCGACGGTATTCGGATCGTTGTTGAACAAACGCACAAAGGACTCTCGGAAGGGAATGATCAAAAGCATCCCGATGACCATCAACCCCACGGAGAAGAACATCCCGTACCGGAATGCTTTTTTCGCCCGCGGGATGTTTCCCGCGCCGATGTTTTGGGCGATGTAGATCGTCGCCACCGAAGTCAATGCCGAAACGGGATGAAGAACCAGAGAATTGATGCGGTTGCCGATATAGTAAGCGGCGGACAAAGCGTTCTCTTCCGAACCGGCGGGAGCGTATTGCAATCCGAATTTATAGATGACGGAATTCAGCAGAACGAATCCCAGGGCTTGAAGTGCTTGCCCGACTGAAGCCGGAACCGCGATTTTCATCAGATGCCACAACAATTTTTGATCGAACATGTTGCGTTTGAAAATGATTTTGACACCGTTTCGCGGTTTCATGAACACATAAAGCATGATCGGGGTCATCAGGAAATTGGCAATCAACGTGGAAACGGCCGCCCCGACGATTCCCCACCCCAAAGACAGAACCATGATCGGGGTCAGAATGATATTGATGACGATCGACACCACGGAAACCAACACCGGGGTGGTGGTATCGCCCGTCGATTGTCGGATCGCTTGGAAGGCAAATGATAAAAACAAGAAGGGCAGTTCGAACGACCGGATCCGCAAATAGGTGATCGCGTATTGTAGTTCCGCCCCTTCGGCACCCATCGCTCGCATGATCAACGGTGTGAAAACGAACAACACGGCATTGAACAGCAAGCCCAGGATCAGAGAAATGAGAATCGTATTGGCGGCGTAGCGTCGAGCTCCGTTTTGGTCGTCCTTTCCCACGCATTGACCGATCAATGCGTTTCCGGCCACGGACAACCCCGCTCCGAACGAAATGAAGATGAAGAACACCGACCATGTCAGACCGACCGCGGTCTGCATCTGCGTGGAAACGGAAACACCGTTGACATCGGGAAGTTGTCCCAAAAAGAATCCATCCACCAGATCGTGGAGCGTCTTGAGGATGTTCACGAAAAAAATGGGAACGCTGAGTTTGAGAAGTCCTTTCCAGAGCGGTTCCTGATGCAAGATCATTTCGGTTTTGATTTCTTTGGTTTTATTCATTTCGATGTCTCCCGATGAAAAAGAAAAACGCACGGTTGGCAAGTGCGATTTTCATAACCGAATCGGAAACGAAAGGCAAGGAGATCGTAAACCCCGGAACCCATTCTCTTTTAGGGCGCGGTTCATAAACATTGCACAGAGAATGCCGCACCGACCCCATCCGATTTTGTCGTTCGATTCTATCGATTATTATATCATCTTCCGTTGGGATTCGCAAACCTTGGTAAAAAAAGGAAGGGCCTTTTTTTTCCGAATGCATCGATATCGCCGATCCGGTTCGCCGTCAAGAAACCCGATGGATACCGAACCCACAGAACTCATGGTATAATATCTGTATCAAGCATCACCCATTACAGGATTGGAGGAGATCGCGCATGAAAAAATGGATACGGATCTTGATCGGTGTCGTGGTCACGTTGTTGGTCCTCTCGGTGATTTTCGTCGGCGTGCCGCTGTTTCTACTCCATATGAATACCCAAGCCCCGACGGAACAATACGTGCCGGCATCCGAGACGGTTTTTTTCGGCGCCCTCGATCAGGAACTGGAAGACTTGATCACCGATGCGGAAGCGGACCAGGTTTTTCTGCGAATCGATGAGGCTTTCATCAACCGCCTGATTCAAAAAGCCTTGTCCGCCGACAACCCGAAGTTTCAAAACCCCGACAATGAGGGTGAATTGGCGTATGACTATATGATGGTCTTCGGAGGATTGGCCGGAGTGAAAGGTGTCTGGACCACGTTGTCGGACGACCAAATCAAGGTGACCGCAGGCGCGGATTTGGTATTCGGACGATCCCTCATTTATCAGACGGGCGTGGAAATCATTTTTGACATCGTTCTTTCCGAAAACGAAGAATACTACTTGAAAGTCGCGGAAATCACCATTGGCCGGATGAAGCCTTCGCTTCGACAAGCCTTCCGTTTGACCGATTTCATCATTAAAAATCTGACGAAAAAAAGCCTGAATGTCATGATTGCGGAACAATTGGCTTTCGGCGCCTTCGATGCCGACGAACTGAGTTTCACGGTCAGTGAGAACGAATTGTCCGAATATCTGTATGCGATGAATCCGGCTTTCGCCGGTTTATTGAAAGTCGTCTATCAAGAATCGCTTTTGACAATGGATGTTTCCGATGAGGGGTTTGATGTTACGATCGGCATCGGAGCGTTCCGCCGATTCCCGGACGATGAGGACGAACCGGCATTTGAACGATGGAATACCGTCGTCGATAAAGCTCTGTTCATGGCCGATATCGCTGCCCAAGCGGCATCGAACGCCCTCTTGCATCCGCTGGATCCACAACTTGAACTGACGGAAGCGGACGTCAATGCCATCCTCGATTATACTTTGGGCGAGAAGGTTCAGTTCCGCTTCCCCATCGAATTTTCGCTCGATGGCGAAGCGGTTCTTTATGAGTTCGCCTCGACCAACCTATACGTTACGATGAAGGATAACCGGTTGTCGGCACATTTGCGAATGTCGCTGACAAAGGCGGGCCTGGCCGGGGCTTTCGAGATGCAGTTCAATCTTGAAACCACCGTCGGAATGAATTCTCAAGATGACATGGTGCTGACGATCGTTCAGTCGAATATCGGGGAGGTTCTTTTGGATAATGAGACTTTGGAGAATCTCTTTGCCTTGTTTGATGATACCCTGTTTGCCGATGGTGCCATCGTGATCCCCAAAGAAAAGCTCAACGAGATGTTTGAAGGTTCCGGAATCATCATCCACGACAGTTACGTAATCGGCGGAAAACTGCGACTCCATTTTGGCCTCGATCTGTAATCGGGTTGATGAGCGAGTCGCCTCCCCGGGGACGACGATGGTATGCTTTAGTCCAAGTCCTCGCGCGAGTATCGGTGTTTATACTGCGGAACCATCGGAAGTCGTTTTGCAGAACATCGATCCATTTTGATGAATCTCGTAACCAAGGAACAAAAAAAGTCGATTCTCTAAATCGACTTTTTTCTCAACATAAGGATATCGGGCCTTAAAAATGAGGACTATGATGGTGCCGAAAGCAGGACTTGAACCCGCGACCTACTGATTACAAGTCAGTTGCTCTACCAGCTGAGCTATTTCGGCGTGCTTTCCACCCAAGAAATGGGTTCTCCATTCGATAGGGGGCTTTTGCGTTGCAGTATCATTTTACTATCCCGAAAATTGAAAGTCAAGGAAAAGCGTGGCGCACCAAAAGACGGTTAAACCACCGACTTCAGGAACCGATCACACCGGAACGCCATGCCAAAGCACCCACCACCAAATAACTCCCACCGCAACGCGGACAACCACCCAGCAAACCAAGCCCGCGATGCCACCCTTTAGCGCGTGGCAGGCATCTTTGGGCTTTTCGAAGCGCCAAACCAAAAACAAAACGATGCCGGCCGGGGGAAGGAAGAATCCCAACAGTCCCCATAAACGATTGTCCGTATCCCGATTGGTCATGGTGGTCTCCCTCTCCGATCTTTTTTGCATGGGAAGTCCTATGTATATTTTACCATATTACCTATGCCATATCGAATCGATCGCAAAAAAAGAAGGCGTCAGTGAACTGAGGCCTTCATCGGAATGTTGGTTTCATTAGGCGTGGACTATGGGTGCTTCCTTTCGATTTTCGGAATAGACACTTAGAGTAATCAAAACCTGGGCGGGCAAGTAAAATAGCCATGCCCAGTTGATGCCGGAATTTAAGATTATTCCGATGATCGAGCTTTCCGAAATGGCCAGATAAGGTCCCGCCATGGAGAACCCAATTGCCAAGTCGCAAAAAACAAGCAATACCAAGCCAAGAGCAAACAAAGGATGCTTTTTCCAAAGAACGAACGCATGGATCACGTTTCCAAGTAACAAGGAAAAATACATCAGGGCAGCAAAAACCAAGCCGTCAAAAGCGTGGCCGACGACTACCATCCCCACCGATTCCAAAGCGACGAACAACAATACCCGTATGGCCCCGAACCTGCCTCTTCGACTCCAATCCTCCCAAAAAAGACGGGCCGCGAATGCCACTTGGGCGAATACAAAGATCAACGTTCCGGCCAGTTGATGTTTTTGCAGTACAACCAGGAAGAAATCCGCCAAACAGGCGAAAATCAAACCCGCCGTAACCGTAATCCAGCCTCTGGTTCGGAGCGGAAACACCAAGAGAAAAGCCAAACACAGCAGAATACTCAAATACTGAAACCACGAACCGGGTTCCAGAAGGTCCAGTGACATCATGTCCCAATACAAAAAGGCTTCCGCCGCCAAGAACAGAACAAGGGGGATTTTTTGTTTCGATGTCATGTCATCACCTCCATTATCGGATATTATACTATATTAACAAACAAATTCGCGAATCAAACAGAAAATATTGCCAAATGCGATTTTTTCTTCGACCCGTACCTTCCCGCTGGAGCAAACCGAATGCAAATGGATTGTCAATTTTTTCCGGAAACTTTATAATGATTACAAGAGGTGACGATCATGTTCTTTACCCTGGAAACCAAAAAGACCGACGGATGGATGGACCATCCGCTATATGACTTCATCGCCTTGGGCGGAGGCCCGGCCGGACTCAACGGCGCCCTTTATGCCAAACGGAAAGGCCTATTGACCGCGATTGTCGCTCAAGATTTGGGCGGGCAGATGAAAAACACCGCTTTTGTCGACAACTATCTCGGATTTGAAAACATCGAGGCCGAAGCACTGATCCGTCAATTCGTCGACCATGTCAAGTCTTTGAATATCCCGATCATCACGTCGGTACGCGTCACCGCGATAACGAAGTCCACCGAC
>JAKLGB010000007.1:20985-34182 GCA_022710895.1 Bacillota bacterium | reverse complement strand
GATTTTTCTTTCGTGATGTCCGCCAACATGGTGGGGCGGATCGTCGGGGGGTTCATCCACTATTTTATTGTCTATCCGCCGAAAAAGCGGTTTGCGATCGCGGTCTCGGTCTACCTCATCGTCGAGTTGATCGCCGCGACTTTGTTGTTCATTCCCGTGCTCGCGATCATCATCGGCATCTCGTTTGTCAACGGGCTGCTGTCGGTGACGTCGTATACGATCCGGATGAGTGCGACGCAAGCTTATATCCCCGGTCAATTGCGGGGTCGGATCAACTCCACGCAGGGATTCTTGTGGAACATCGGGACGATCATCGGCACCCTCGTCACCGGGTTCGTGGCGGAATACGGGGGATTCGATTACCGCGTGATCTTCCTGATGAGCGCCGTCATCACCTTCGGAGCCATCTTTCTCATTCCCTTACGACGCCGGGAAGAGTTCAAAAAAATCTATAACGCGGAAGTATAAAAAAAGAAAACGGGTTTTCGGCCGAATCATCGGTTCGAAAACCCGTTTTTCATTCAATTGATAGCGAATATTTCAAAGTGTCTTCGAAGGGAGGAAGATGCCGCCTTCGAGGATTTTCATGGCCTCTTCGACAACACGATCGACTTCCGCGTCTTCCACTTGTTCCCGGAAAAGAATTTGCAGACCCACGAAATTGGCGATGCCCATGAGAACATAAGAAACTGTCTCCAGATCGAGGTCGTCGCGTAATTCCCCGGCAACGACGAAATGCTTTAGGTGGTAAAGATAAGATTGGGCGAAGGATTGATAGTATTCTTTAAAGATGGCGTAATCGACGAACAGCGATTCCCAAATGATTTTGTAAGCCAGGGGGTCTTTTCGGACATAATTGATGAAAGCCTTCAACCCTTCGCGTTCCATCTCCCGGCGGGTTGTCAATCCGTGGGTCGCATGGACCGAGGCTTGACGGATCGTGACTCGGTAATAATCCATCAAATAGAGGTATAAGGCCAGTTTGTTGTCGAAATAAATGTAAAAGGTCCCCGCGGCGACTTTGGCTTTGGCGATGATGTCGTTGATCGATGTGGCTTGGAAGCCGGAATCGGCGAACAGTTTTTTTCCCGCCCGAATGATGCGGTCAAAAGTCTTTTGCCCGACTTTCGTCTTGGGAACTCGGTAATCGGATATCTCCATGGGGAACACCTCCCTTTCATTGTAGCGTTTTCGGGCTGAAAAGACAAGGAATTATTCGAAAACCGACAATAATCAGTCGAAATCGGCTCGATGAATAAATATTCATTTTATAAATGGCGAAAAGTGGCCGGAATTTTCATATCCCGGGATATGTGCGCACAAAAATGGGTGAAAGCGCTTGACATTGAAAAGATATTCCGATAAAATGAGATTGGATATGAATAAAAGTTCACCCATTTCCGCACTACTGAATTTTTATTCACCGCTTCGTTTCCGCAAAACAAGGATATCCGTCCTTTTTTCGGACGTTTCATACAAAACCTTAGGAGGAAAGTCAACATGTCGAACATCTTCATCGTCGGGGCAAAACGGAGCCCCATCGGATCCTTTCTCGGATCACTGAAAGACGTCACCGCCGTCGAACTCGGCGCCCAAGTCCTCAAACGGCTGCTCACGGACACCGGCGTACCCCTGGACAAGATCGACGAAGTCATCGTCGGGAACGTTCTCGCCGCCGGCACCGGCCAAGGCATGGCTCGCCAAATTTCTCTCAAAGCCGGGATTCCCGTCGAAGTTCCCGCCTATTCGCTCAATATGGTCTGCGGTTCGGGCATGAAATCGGTCATGAACGCCGTGGCCTCCATTCGGTCGGGAATGGCAGACATCGTCGTCGCCGGTGGCGTCGAATCGATGAGCCAAGCCCCCTATCTCGTTACCCCCAAACTGCGTGACGGCGCCAAAATGGGCGATTTGACCATGCAGGATCACATTTTGAAGGATTCCCTGACCGATGCCTTCACCAATGTCCATATGGGAATCACCGCCGAAAACATTGCGGCCAAACATGGAATCTCCCGGGAAGAACAGGATCATTTTGCCCTCGCTTCTCAGGAAAAAGCCATCCGTGCCGTCGATCAGGGCGTCTTCGACTCGGAAATCGTTCCGATTGAAATCAAGACCAAAAAAGAAACCTTGGTTTTCACCCGTGACGAATATCCGAACCGCACCACCAACGCCGAGAAGTTGAGCAAACTGCGTCCCGCTTTCAAACCCGAAGGCGGAACCGTCACCGCCGGATCTTCTTCGGGAATCAACGATGGCGCTTCTTTTGTGCTCTTGGCGAGCGAAGAAGCCGTGAAACGGTATCATCTCCCGGTTTTAGCCGAAATCATCGGTGTCGGTCAAGGCGGCGTCGAGCCCTCCGTGATGGGACTGGGTCCCGTTCCGGCCATCCGCCATGCCCTGAAAAACGCTGGGATTTCTCTTAAAGACGTCGATTTGATCGAGCTGAACGAGGCTTTCGCCGCCCAAAGTCTGGGCGTCGTCGCCGAATTGGTCGCCGAACACGGCGTCGATCGCGGTGAACTCATGGCGAAGACCAACGTCAACGGCGGAGCCATTGCCCTGGGTCATCCGCTCGGTGATTCGGGAAATCGGATTCTGGTCACGCTGCTCCATGGTCTGATCGCCAACGACAAGCATCTCGGTCTCGCCAGCCTCTGCATCGGCGGCGGAATGGGAACGGCTGTCATCATTCGCAGAAACTAAGCATCAAAACAATAGAATATCGGAGGATATGATACGATGAAATTACAAGGAAAAATTGCCGTCGTCACCGGCGGCGCCAAAGGCATCGGAATGGAAATCTGCAAAGCGTTCGCCGCGGAAGGGGCCACGGTCATCGCCGCCGACATGGGCGAAATGACCTACCAATGCGAGAACGTTCATTACGCGAAACTCAACGTCGCCGACGCGGAAGGCTGCAAAGCGTTTTTTGATCAAACCATCGCTCAATTCGGTAAGATCGACATCCTCGTCAACAATGCCGGAATCACCAAAGACGCGATGACCCGGAAGATGACCGACGAACAATGGGACGCCGTCATCAATGTCAACCTCAAAGGCGTTTTCAATCTCACCCGCCACATCGGTCCGCAGATGGAAACCAACAACGGCGGCTCCATCATCAACATCTCCTCGGTCGTCGGCGTCTTCGGAAACATCGGACAGGCCAACTATGCGGCTTCCAAGGCCGGGATCATCGGCTTGACGATGACCTGGGCCAAGGAATTCGCCCGCAAAGGCGCCCCCGTCCGTGTCAATGCGATCGCTCCGGGTTATGTGATGACCGACATCCTCAAGACCGTTCCCGAAGAGCTTCTCCAGAGTTTCGCCAAAATGACGATGCTCGGCCGTTTGGGCCAACCGGAAGAAATCGCCAAGGTCGCGCTGTTCCTCGCTTCCGACGATGCTTCCTATATCACCGGTCAGACGATCAACGTCAACGGCGGAATGCGTCTGTAATTCGTTTCTATTTCAACCATCGACGAAAGAAGGGTTACCTATGAAACAACCGACAGTGGGCATCGTCGGCACCGGCATCTATATTCCAGAAGGCCGGATGACCGCCCGCGAAATCAGCGCCCTCACTAAAGGCGTCTGGTCCGAACAGGCCGTCATCGACAAGCTGGGGATCCGGCAGAAGTCGATTCCCGGTCCCGCCGATGGCACGCAGGAAATGGGCGTCCGAGCCGCGCTCGACGCTTTAAAGAACACGGGGATGGATCCCAAAGAAATCGACGTCATCGTCTGCGTCGGCGAAGAATGGAAAGAATATCCGCTGACGACATCCGCCTTGTATATTCAAGACCGCATCGGGGCCGTCAATGCTTGGGGCATCGACGTCCAGAATCGGTGCTGCACGACGGTCACCGCGATGAAAATGGCCAAAGACATGCTGCTGGCGGACGAGGAAATTCACGTCGTCATGGTCGTCGGCGGTTACCGCAACGGCGATTTCGTCGACTACGCCGACAAGGACATGTCGATGATGTACAATCTCTCTGCCGGGGGCGGAGCGATCATCCTCAAAAAAAACCACGGTAAAAATCTTCTGCTCGGTTCTCACGTGATCGGCGACGGTTCGCTTTCCCGTACCGCCGGGGTCGAAATCGGCGGAATCGCAAATCCCATCACCCCGGAGAATTATCTGGAAGCTCGCAAATCGCTGCGTTTGATGGATCCGGTGGCGATGAAGAATCGCCTCAACGAAGTTTCCATGCCCAATTGGATGAAGTGCATCGACGAGTCGCTCCGAAAATCGAAACTGGAACGAAAAGACCTAACCTATTTGGCCATCCTTCATATCAAACGATCCGGGCATGTTTCAATGGTCCATGACCTCGGCTTGACCGAAGAGCAAACCATATACTTGGAAGATTACGGACACATTGGGCAGATCGACCAAATCCTGTCTTTGCATTTGGGTTTGCAGACCGGAAAAGTCAAGGACGGTTCAGTCGTGTGCATGCTGGCCGCCGGCATCGGCTACGT
This sequence comes from Bacillota bacterium, assembly GCA_022710895.1. Lineage (GTDB taxonomy): Bacteria > Bacillota_I > Bacilli_A > Izemoplasmatales > Hujiaoplasmataceae > JAKLGB01. The sequence goes on along the minus strand of JAKLGB010000007.1, from coordinate 29,688 downwards.
TTGGGCCGCCAACATCATCCGCTGGGGGTCCACCGATGTTTGAAAAATTGATGTGGGTCCTCGTTTCCTTCTTCGTCGTGTATTTCGCCTTGGACCTGCTTTGGTTTCGAAAAAGGGCGAAACGTCCCATCTATCAACAACGGCTGATCAACATCCTTCTGCCGATCGGAATTCTCGCCGGTCTAGGGATTGCAATCAAGGAAATGACTGTGTATCTGTTTTTGCAAATTTTCTTGCTGAACATTGCCGAATTGTGTGTCTTGATCTTGGCCACCACAGGGATCGTCTTGATTTTCAAGACATCCGTGACCACCAACTTCGCCCAAGGGACGATTGCCACCGTCGGAGCCTTCACCGCCGCCAAACTGGTGATCTACCTGACGAAAAACACCGCTTTGACCATGGTTCCCAAACTGGCTTTGGCCATGGTGGCTTCGGCGTTGACCAGTTTTCTCATCGGACTCTTCGTCGACACCGTCATTTTCCGGCGGAGCAAGTACCTCAGTTCCGTGGGCAAGCAGATGATCACGATGGGGCTCGTTCTGGTGCTGTTGGGATTGATGCCGTTGATCTTCGGCTTGTTGCCGCTCACCATCGAACAATTCTCCTATGACGGGAAAATGATCCAACTGACCGAAGAAATGATTCTCTATGTTCCCGACCACAACATTCTGACCGCCATCATCACCGTTTCCATGCTTACGGTTCTCTTCCTCGCCCTTCGCTTCACCAAATGGGGTTTGGGGGTCCGAGCCACGGCTTCCAACGAAACCGTCGCGGGGATGATGGGCGTCAATACGCGGTTGATCACCGCCCTCAGTTGGGGAATCGCCGGAGCCTTTGGCGGAGTGGCGGCCTACCTCTACGCTCCTTTGGGAACCCAGGTGACCGTCTCGTTCATGACATCGGTTCAAGTCAACTCCTTTCTTGCCTCCGTTCTCGGCGGATTTTCATCCTTCGGAGGACCGATCGTCGGAGCGTTGTTGATCAACTTATTTGCTTCCATTTCTTCCTTCTTCAATTCCGTTTGGACGAGCGTCATCGTCTACGCCCTCGTCTTGATCCTGGTAATGGCCAAACCGCTCGGTCTTTTCGGGAAAAAGACCGCGAAGAAAGTGTGACGGCGATGCTGGGAACCTTTTGGAAGGAAGTCCGCGGGACGCTCTCCCGCGTCGTCAAACATCCGTATTTTGGCTTCATCCTGTTGGGCGTGGCCTTGCTCATCGTCCGTCGTTTCGCCGAACTCGGGATGGTTTCACCGAGTTTGTACAAATCGATTTCCTCGATGATGATTTATTCGATCATCGCCCTCGGCTTTTCCCTGCTGTTGGGATATGCGGGACTCGCATCGCTGGGGACCGCCGGTTTTGTCGGTTTGGGAACCTATTTCATCGGACATTTTTCGGGAACGCTGCAAAAACCGTTTGGAATCACCTTGCTCGTCGCCCTCGGTGGCGCAATCGTTCTCGGGGCGGTGGTCGGTTTCGTCTCGCTTCGGATCGAGGGCATGTATCTGGCGATCATCACGTTGGGTCTTTCGGAAATATTGAAAGAAGTCTTTAAAAGTTTCACCGCCTTTACCAACGGGGTCACCGGGCTGACGTTCCGGAACTTCATGATGTTCGGAAAACCGGTGCCCGACGCCGCAGTCGATCAGGCGATCATCCTCGTTTTCGTGCTGGTGATCATCGCCACGCTGAACATCATCAATTCTCCCACGGGACGCGCGCTTCTGGCGATGAAGAACAGTGATTCCGCCGCCCAATCGATGGGAATCGGATTGATGAAATACCGTTTGTTGGCATTCGTGTTGGCCACGGTCTATGCCGTGATCGCCGGGTTGCTATATATGGCCGACATCAAGTTCAGCATTCCCGGAACCTGGAGCTTGGATTTTTCCCTCAACATCCTGGCCGCGGTCGTTGTCGGCGGGGCCCAATCGATTTTGGGCATCCTGCTGGGGGTGTTCATGATCTTCGGTTTGAATATGACCGTTTTGCAAAACATCCCCTTTTTCCGCCAATATCCCGATGCCACATGGATCCTTTCGGGCGTATTGATCATCTTGGTTACGATGTTTTATCCGGGAGGCTTGATCCGGTTGCTGCAGGCCCTCCGCCTCAAAATCATTCTCCTGGTCCGAAACCTCAGGAAACGCTGGAGGAAATACCGCTATGGCGAAGATGATTGAACGTATGCTTTTGCGGTTTCGACTGTCCGGCCTGGGGCGTCTCCGCAGTCAAAAGAACATGATCGAATCTTATTTGCCCATCCGTGAGGAAATCGTCCGGCAACGGTCCGCTCGGGCGATCCAATGGATGGAATTCCTCCATGAAGCCAAAATGGCCCCCTTGGGGAATGCGGCCGGCCGCCCGACGGCGACCGTCGCCGCCGCCCGTGAGGCCAAAGTCCAAGCGCTCCGAGATCGCTATCGCCTGAAGGAAAAAGCCTTGGCACAAACCCGGAAACGGGCCGAAGCCAAAGGTCCCTTATCCCCCGAGGCGATTGCCGGTTTCGAAGAATCGGGTCGGAAATTGGTGGAGTCAAGAGATCGCCGCATCGCTGCGATTCTCGCACCCTCCCGCCGTTCCTCCCTTTCGGAAGCAGAAGCGCTCCGGAAGTTTCTTGAAGTCGAAACCGAACAGACCGAGATCCTAGCCCGAAAAAAAGCCGCGCTTCGCGCCAAAGAAGAAAAGCATCTCGATGCGATCCGAAAACGGGCCGCTCGCCAAATCGCCCATCTGGACGGAAAGATCGCGGCGTTGCGGAAGATGGTTTTAGAACGTCATCCCGCCCAAACGGGGGATGCCGATCTTCCGGAAAACGTCCTGTTGCGTCTGCAGAATCTGTCGATGCGTTTCGGCGGCCTCCTGGCTGTCGATAACCTGTCGTTTGATGTCAAACAAGGCGAAATCTTCGGCCTTATCGGCCCCAACGGCGCCGGGAAAACGACGATTTTCAACTGCATCACCCGTTTTTACCGCCCGACTTCCGGAGAAATGTTTTACCGCCGGAATGCGGTGGAAGTCATCCGTTTGAATGATTTTCCCGTTCATCAGATCATCCGCCAAGGCATTGTTCGGACCTTCCAAAACGTTGAATTGGTTTGGGAGTTGTCGGTCCTTGACAACCTCCTGGTGGCGGCCCACACCGTTTATCGCAGTGGCTTCTTCGCGCAGTTGCTGCACACTCCGGGATTGCGCCGTGAAGAAAACGTCCTCAAAGCCAAAGCCTTGGGAGTCCTGCAAACGCTCGGGTTGAGCGCCTATGCCTACGCATTTCCTTACGGATTGCCGTACGGGATTCTCAAAAAAATCGAACTCGCCCGCACCTTGATGGCCAATCCGCGGCTGATCATCCTTGATGAACCTGCCGCCGGACTCAACGACAAAGAGACGGAGGAATTGGCCGTGTTGATCCGCAAGATCCGCGACGATTACAAATGCACCATCTTCCTCGTGGAACACGACATGGGACTGGTCATGGACATCTGCGACACCGTCTGTGCCATTTCCTTCGGAAGGATGTTGGCCATCGGAACGCCGGCGGCGATTCAAGCCGATCCGCTCGTCCGTGCCGCCTATTTGGGGGAAGCATCATGAAACCCAACCTGTTGGAAGTTCAGAATCTTGTCATCGATTACGGCGTCATCCGGGCGGTGAAGGGCATCGATCTCGATGTTCCGTCCGGCTCGATCATCGCCATTCTCGGCGCCAACGGCGCCGGAAAAACCACGACCATCAAAGCCATCAACGGCGTGGTCAAACCGCTTTCGGGAACCATCCGTTTCTCGGGTGAGGACATCACGGGGAAACCTCCCTTCCGTCTGGCCATGAAAGGCATCATCCAATCTCCCGAAGGGCGGATGATCTTCCGCGGTCTCACCGTGGAACAGAACCTGCTTGTGGGCGCTTATTCCCTGAAGGCGCAAACCGTTTCCGAAACCCTTCCCGACGGGACCGTGAAAGAAATCAAGAAAAGTGCGCGTCGCCTCCGCAAGGAAACGTTGGAAGAAGTCTATGGATATTTCCCGATTCTCAAAGAACGGAAGAATCAGCAGGCTTCGACCCTATCGGGCGGCGAACAGCAGATGTTGGCGATCGGACGGGCATTGATGGGGAGGCCGAAACTCCTCTTGCTGGATGAACCTTCGCTCGGCTTGGCTCCGTTGATCGTCCAAGAGATCTTCCGCATCATTCAGTTGATCAAAGCGCGCGGAAATACGATTTTGATGGTTGAACAAAATGCTTATCAGACCTTGAAAATCGCTGATTATGTTTATGTGCTCGAACTCGGAAAAGTCAAGACCCACGGACCGGCCGCCGACATGTTGGCGGACCATCAGTTGATCGAAGCCTATCTGGGAAAACAAAAATAAGGTAATCGCCGGATTCCGGTAAAAATAAAAAAAAGGAGAACCATATGAAGAAATTCGCAGTATCGATCATCGCCTTGATCGTCGCATTCGCCGTCATCGGCTGCGGCGTAACGACGACGACCACGACCACCACCACCACGTCAGGCACGACGACCAGCACCACCTCGGGCACGACGACCAGCACCACCTCAGGCACGACGACGACCACCACGACGACAACGACCACAACGACCACCACCGAACCCGCCATCGTCGTCCAAGGCGTCACCGCCACCGAAATCAAAGTCGGCAACACCGCCGCCACCTCCGGAGCCTTCGCAGCGGTCGGCGTTCCCTTCAACGAAGGGATCAAAGCCTACTTCGCGCAAGTCAACGCCGCCGGCGGCATCGACGGCCGCACCATCACCTTCGTCACCTATGACGACGGCTTCAACGCCGCCAACGGCCTCGCCTACACCGAAGACCTGATTTATGAAGATCAAGTCTTCGCCCTCGTCGGCCACTTCGGAACCCCGACCGTCGGCGCCACTCTCCCGTTGATCCAAGAAGTCGGCATCCCGATGGTTTATGCCGCCACCGGCATCAACGCCCTGTATTTCCAAGAATCCGTCGGCAACCCCGTCATGGCCGTTCAGCCGATCTACAAAACGGACGGACGTCTGATGGCTGCCCGCGCGATCAAAGAATCGCTGTATGGCGTCAACGGCGATGAACCGCTGGTAGCCGGCGGCAAAATCGGCGTCATCTACACCAATGACGACGTCGGACTCTCCATCAAAGAAGGCATCGAAATCGAAGCCGAAATCCTCGGCAAGAGCGGAGACATGATCTATCAAGCGATCACCTCCGGAACCTACAACACCGCCGTCACCTTGCTCAAAGCCTCCGGCGTCAAAGCCGTCATCCTCGCCATGAACCAAGAACCCTTCGGCTATGCGATGACCTCGATGTCCAACCTCGCTCTGAACGTTCCCGTTTTCACTTCCTATGTCAACGCCAACGTCACCGCCGTCGACCATCTCCGTTACAACGCCGCGCGGCCGATTTATGCGAATGCCTGGCTTGACACCTCCACCGTCGACGGACTCGCCGAATATTACGAATTCGCCAACTGCATGGTCGCCAACGGTCAAGGCGCTTGGGCTCTCGATGCCTATGCGATGGCCGGCTACATTGCCGCCAAAGTGTTCGTCGCCGGCTTGACTCGCGTCGCCGAAGCCGATGTCGAACTGACTTGGGCCAACTTCATCGCCCAAATGGAAAACGGCCCGATCGAAATCCCGATGGGCGGAACCGTCGATTTCTCCGACGGACACCGCTGGGGCATCGCCTCCATGTCGCTTTTGAAATACGGCTTGACCTATGGCGATAACCCCGCCACCACCGAAGTCACCGAAACCGACTGGCCGCTCGAAGCCTTCGCGAAAGTCCGCGAAATCGAAGACGTCGCCGTCATCGAAGGCAAATAAGTTTTTAATCACTCCAACAACGACGAACCGTCAAGGGAGACCTTCCTCTCCCTTGACGGATTCTGTCATTTTCCGAAAGGACGTCTACCATGAACGGAAGAATCCCCAAAACCATCACCGTCGACCAAGCCATCGACCTGGTGAAGTCCAACGATGAAATCGTTGTCGGCATGGCCGCCAACGAACCGCAGCTTTTCATGTCGAATCTCCACAAAGCCGGGAACCGCGTGACCAATGTCACCGTCACCAACTGCCTGCCGATCGCCAACGCCGAATTTTTCATGGATGAAAAATGGAGCAAAACCTTTCGCTTGGACGGCTGGTTCTATACCGGTGTTTTACGCAAGGCTCATGAACACGGAAACATCTCGTTCATTCCCAACCATCTGCATTTGGCGGGGAAAAAACGTCTCTACCATAAACGACCGAACATCTTCGTGACCGCCGCCACGAAACCCGACAAACACGGGTTCCTTTCTTTGTCGCTGTCCAACGTCTACGAAAAGATGATGATGGCGGCCGCCGACATCGTCATCGTCGAAACCAACCCGCATTTTCCCCGGACCTTCGGAGACGTGGAATTCCATCTCTCCGACGTCGATTATCTGATCGAAGCCGACTATCCCGCCCCGACGATCCCCAACGCCGAACCCTCGGAGAAGGACAAAATCATCGGTCAATTCATCGCCGACCGCATTCACGACGGGGATACGATCCAACTCGGGATCGGCGGGATGCCCAATGCCGTGGCCAAAGCCCTGTACGGCAAGAAGGACTTGGGAATCCATACCGAGATGTTCACTTCGGAAATGGTCGGGCTCATCAAGGCCGGCGTTGTCAACGGCAAACGCAAAACCCTTCATCCCGGCAAACACGTCTGCGCTTTCGCCTTTGGCGATCAGGCAATGTATGACTTCATCGACGATAATCCTTCACTGATGATGCTGAACGGTCTGTATGTAAATGATCCCGCCGTCGTCGGACAAAACGACAATATGGTTTCGATCAACTCCACGTTGGAAATCGATCTGACCGGGCAGTGCGCTTCCGAATCGATCGGAACGAAACAATTCTCCGGGACGGGCGGGCAGGTCGATACCGCCGTCGGCGCCCAAAACGCCAAAAACGGCCGCTCCTTCATCGCGCTTTATTCCACCGCCATGGTCAAAAACCCCCTGACGGGAGAAAAGGAAGAAGTGTCGAAAATCGTCCCCACCCTCAAAGTCGGCGCCGCCGTCACGCTGTCCCGCAACGATGTGGACAATGTCGTCACCGAATACGGCCTCGTCAACCTCCGGGGAACCAATCTCCGCGAACGCGCCGAGTTGCTGATCTCGATCGCCCATCCGAAATTCCGCGAACAGCTGCGTCAAGAAGCCGTCGAGGCGGGATTCCTATGAGCTTTTTCACCCATCGGGGGAAATCCGTTTTCTATCAGGAAGAGGGAACGGGCGCTCCGATTTTGATCCTCAACGGGATCATGATGTCCACCAAGAGTTGGGTGCCGTTCGTGCCCAGTCTTTCCGCCCAAAACCGGCTGATCCGCGTGGATTTCTTCGATCAGGGACAAACCGACAAACTTCCGGGCGAATCCTATACCCAGGAAATCCAAATCGACCTTTTGGTCGGTCTGGTGGATCATCTGCGACTGGATAAAGTCCACGTCGTGGGGATTTCCTATGGGGGAGAGGTCGCGCTTCGCTTCGCCATCGACCATCCCGACCGTGTCGATCGACTCGTTCTTTTCAACACCTGTGCGAACACGAATCCGTGGATCCGCGACATCGGGCGCGGTTGGATCGCCGCGGGACGAACCCGAGACGGGAAAGCCTATTACCAGACAACGATTCCGGTCATCTACTCGCCCTTGTATTATCAATCCCGCCTCGACTGGATGCGGCGCCGTGAGGCCGTGCTCGTTCCGATTTTTTCCGACCCGGTCTTTCTGGACGCGATGGAGCGGCTGACCTTGTCCGCGGAATCTTTCGACGTCCGGGATCGTCTCAAAGAAGTTCGGGCGAAAACGCTCGTGGTCAGCGCCGAAGAGGATTATCTCACTCCGGTGGCCGAACAGGCCGTATTGCACCGGGAGATCCCGGGGGCCGAATGGATCAAGATTCCCTTGGCCGGCCACGCTTCGATGTATGAACGCCCCCTGTTGTTCACCACCCTCATCCTCGGTTTTCTCAACGTCATAGACGTTGTCTATCCCATCTGAGTTTTGAGAAAGGAAGGCTTAAACATGAAAAAAACGTTCTCGCTACCCAACGGGGAGACTTTGGCCTATTCGGAAAAAGGCCAGGGGTCCCGCGTGCTGGTGCTGATCCACGGGAATCTATCTTCCTCCGTCTATTTTCAGCCCTTGATCGATCGGTTGCCCGATTCCCTTCGGGTCATCGCCCCCGACCTTCGGGGGTTCGGGGATTCCACCTATCAGAACCGCGTTCGTTCGCTCCGGGAACTCGCCGAAGACTTGGCTTTGTTTTTGGATGGATTGAAGATTCCGAAGGCGACGATCGCGGGCTGGTCGCTCGGCGGGGGCGTGGCGATGGAATTCGCCGCAGCCTATCCCGAAAAGACCGAAAAACTGATTCTCATCGCTTCCACCACCCATCGCGGGTATCCGATCTACAAGAAGAACGCCGCTTTTCAGCCCTTGGTCGGGCAACCCTACGCCTCTCCCGAGGAAATGGCGACCGATCCCTTGCAGGTGAAACCGGTCGTGGACGCCATCGCGGCCAAAAACGCGGCTTTTCTTGCCTACATCTATGATCTGACGATCTACACCCATAACAAACCGACGGCCGAAGCGAATGCGGTCTACATCGCCGAAACGCTCAAGCAACGCAACCTTCC
>JAKLGB010000007.1:0-20887 GCA_022710895.1 Bacillota bacterium | reverse complement strand
TTCCCAACGATTACGGCCCCGGAACCAAAACCATCGGGCACATCGGCTGTCCCGTTCTTCATGTTTGGGGAACCTTGGACCGCACCGTTCCCGAATGGATGGTCTTGGACAACATCCGCGCGTTGGAGAACCAATCCAGGTATGTGCGCTTGGAAGCCTGCGGACATTCTCCGCTCGTCGATTGCCCCGAAGCCCTGGCCGCGGCTGTCCGCGAATTTCTCTCCTGAACGCAAAAATCCGAAACGATCCCCTCGCCGAGATCGTTTTTTTTGCTTGAAAACGTCCGCGTTGTTTTTTCATCGGGTGCGCGCGAAAAACATTTCACAATGTAAGCGTTTTATGTTATGATGAGAACGAACGAAAAGAGGATGATACCTTGCGGATCGAACAACACCCGATTCTGGATTTTCCGGAACGGAAACCGATCGCCTTTACTTTTGAAGGCGGACCGATGCTGGGACGCGAAGGCGATACGATCGCTGCGGCCCTGCACGCCAACGGCATCTCCGCGTTGTCGGAAAGCAGCGAACTGCACCGGCCGCGCGGCTTTTATTGCGCGATCGGAAATTGCTCTTCCTGTCACATGGTCGTCGATGGCATTCCCAACGTCAAAACCTGCATTACCCCTCTCCGAGAAGGCATGGCGGTCACCCGCCAAGCGGGAAAGGGGGCCTACCGATGATCGAGAAAGAACTTGTGATCGTCGGAGCCGGCCCGGCCGGTCTCTGCGCCGCCCGCATCGCCGCCGAAGCCGGATGTCGGGTACTGCTCATCGATCGCAGCCCGCTGTTGGGCGGGCAATTGATCAAACAAACCCATAAATTCTTCGGTTCCGAACAACAACGGGCGAAAACCCGGGGATTTCGGATCGCCGAAGCCTTGGTGGCCGATCTCAAACCCTTCGGGGACACCGTCGAAATCTGGCAAGAAGCCACCGTCGTCGGGGCCTATCCCGATTCCGTTTTAACCGTCTGGACCAACGGGGAATATCGGAAAATCCATTTTCAAAGTCTGATTCTCGCCGTCGGTGCCGGAGAACGTTCTCTCGCTTTTGAAAACAACGATCTCCCCGGAGTTTACGGCGCCGGCGCCGTGCAGACCTTGATGAACGTCTACGGAGTCCTTCCCGGGAAGGAAGTCGTGATGATCGGCAGCGGAAACATCGGCTTGATCGTCTGTTACCAATTGATCCAAGCCGGCGCCGTCGTCAAGGCTCTGGTCGAAGCCGCCCCGAAAATCGGGGGATACAAAGTCCATGCCAGCAAGCTCCGCCGTCTGGGCGTGCCGATTTTGACGCGCACCACCGTCGTTCGCGCCCTCGGCGATTCCGCCGTCAAGGGCGTCGTCCTCTCGGGGCTGGACGAAAATTGGAATCCGATCCCGGGAACCGAATCCGAAATCGCCTGCGACGCCGTGTGCGTCGCCGTCGGGTTGTCCCCGCTGTATCAATTGGCTTGGATGCTCGGAGCGGAAATTCCCTATGTCGGGGAACTCGGGGGAATGGTTCCCCTGCTCGACGAAAACCGTCAGACCACTGTTTCCGGTGTGTTCGCCGCCGGGGACGCTTCCGGGGTCGAAGAAGCCTCATCGGCGATGGTCGGCGGCCGGCTGGCGGGGCTGCACGCGGCCCGTTTCCTCGGCCATCTCCACCCCGATCACACCGCGATCGACACCGAGTGCCGCGCGCAATTATCCAGTCTCCGCGGCGGGCCTTTCGGGGCCAAGATCCGCGCCGGATTGAAGAAAGCCGAGGTGAAGGTCCATGCTCGATAAAACCGGAGTTCCGACACCCGATCAGGTTCTGTCCCGCTTCCCCGCGGAAAAAGACCTTCTTCGTCCGAAAGCCATTTTGGAATGTTACGAAGACATTCCCTGCAATCCCTGCAGCACCAATTGCCCGTTTCAGGCGATCGTCATCGGGGAAGACATCAACGCCCAACCCCGCTTGATCGTCGAACGCTGCACGGGCTGTGGTTTGTGCGTGGCGGTCTGCCCGGGATTGGCGATCATGACCGCGGCGTTGAAAAACGATCGCGCCGTCTTTCAGATTCCTTATGAATTGTTACCCCTTCCCCAAACTGGGGAAGAATGGGTCGGTTTGGACCGCGAAGGCCGGCCTCTCGGTCCCGCCCGGATCGAGAAAGTCGTCCGCAAGGCGGATCGGACCAACGTCGTGACGGTTTCCCTCGAGGCCCGTCATCTGTACGCTTTCGCGACGGTGAGGTGCCCCCGATGAATCCCGAAAAAATCTTCCTTTGCCGGTGTGAAGACGTCACCTTGAAACAAGTCCGCGACTTATTGGACCAAGGATACACTTCGCCCGAAGAAATCAAACGCATTCTTCGCATCGGAATGGGACCTTGCCAAGGCAAGACCTGCGGATTGTTGTTGCAACAGGAAATCGCCCGATATCTGAAGAAACGTCCCGAGGAAATCCCGCTTCCCCATGCCCGGCCTTTGGTGGCCGGCGTCCCGCTCGAAGCGATCGCGGAGGCCGCCGACGATGAACGCTGAGATTCTGATCATCGGTGCCGGCATCAGCGGCACGGCCATCGCGTGGAACCTGGCGCGCAAAGGCCAGAAGAACATCGTCGTCGTCGATTCCGGATACCCCGCCTGCGGAGCGACCGGACGGTGCGGCGCCGGGGTCCGCGAACAGTGGGCGACAAAGATGAATTGCCTGATGGCCCAGAAAAGCATCGCCTTTTTCGAACAGGCCAACGAAATTCTCGAGTATCCCGACGACGTCGAATTCAAACAGGAAGGCTATCTCATTCTCGCCTGCACGCCCGAAGAGGACGCGCAGTTCACGAAAAACGTCGCCTTGCAAAACTCTTTGGGCATTCCTTCCCGCAAAGTCACCCGGGAAGAAGCCAAACAAATCGTTCCCCATTTGAATGAAAAAGCGATTCTCTCGGCGACCTTCTGCGGAAAAGACGGTCACCTGAATCCTTTCAAAATGACCGATGCTTTCTATCGGGCCGCCAAACGCCTCGGCGTCGTCTTCCTCTTTCCCGAAACCGTCGAGGGGATCGATGTCTCCGATGGAAAAGTCGTCGCCGTCCGGACCGACAAACGGACGATTGCGACTTCCAAAGTCGTCGACGCCGCCGGCGGTTTTTCCGGAGAAATCGCCAAGATGGCGGGAGTGTCGATTCCGGTTTATCCCGAACGTCACGAAATCCTCGTCACCGAACCGATCGAGAAGATCCAAGGTCCGATGGTCATGTCGTTTTCCAAGAACCTGTATTGCCAACAAGTCCCCCACGGCAGTTTCGTGATGGGCCGCGGAGATCCCGGGGCCAAGCATGACCACGACATTTCCTCCGGCTGGCGCTTCTTGGACGAAATGGCGAAAACCGTCCGCGAATTCTTGCCGCTGGTCGCCAAACTGCGGGTCATCCGGCAATGGGCGGGGTCCTACACCATGTCTCCCGACCGTCAACCGATCCTCGGAACCGTTCCCGAAGTCGAAGGGTTTTACCTGGCTTGCGGCTTTTCGGGTCACGGTTTCATGTTCGCCCCGATGACCGGTTTGTTGATGTCCGAAGTGATCCTCGGGGAACCGACGACCCTCGACATGACCGAACTGTCCCTCGCTCGTTTCCACCAAAATCAAGCCATCGAAATCGAAAAATCGGTGGTATGAACCCAAAGGAGAATTCTCATGGCTATGTATCCGTATCAAACCGAACCCCTGTCCGATTTTTCCCAACCGGCGGTCCGAGAAGCGTATCAGAAGGCTTTGAACAAAGTCCGCGCCACCCTCGGACAAGTGTATCCGCTGATCATCGACGGAAAGCGGCTGTTCGTCGGCCGTTTGAGTGAATCCCGCAATCCCGCCTGCGACGCCGAACTCATCGGCAAGGTCCATCAAGCGGGGATTCCCGAAGCCGAGGCCGCGATGCAAGTGGCTTTGCGCACCTTCGAAACTTGGAAAAAGACTGCGGCCGCGGTGCGCGCCGATGTGTTGTTCAAAACGGCGGCGATCCTGCGTCGGGAAAAACATGAGTTCAGCGCCCTCATGACGCTGGAGGCGGGAAAACCCTGGGTCGAAGCCGATGCCGATACCGCCGAAGCCATCGACTTTCTCGAATATTACGGACGCCAGATGCTGGCTCTCGAACGGATCGACGATGTCGTATTGAGTCGCAAGAACATCGAACGCAACGAGTACCGATACATTCCGCTGGGCGTCGGAGCGATCATCACCCCGTGGAATTTCCCGTTGGCGATCCTCACCGGCATGACGACCGCCGCGGTCGTCGCCGGAAACACGGTCCTCCTCAAACCCGCCTCGGCCACCCCGGTGATCGCCTACCGTCTGGTCGAAGCTCTCGAACGCGCGGGACTTCCCGCCGGGGTTGTTTCCTTCCTTCCTGGTTCCGGAGGGGAAATCGGCAATTACCTCGTCAATCATCCGAAAACCCGCTTCATTTCCTTCACGGGATCGAAAGAAGTCGGGATGGGCATTTACGAACAAGCCGCCAAAGTGCAAAAAGGACAGATCTGGTTGAAACGCGTCATCGCCGAAATGGGCGGGAAAGACGCCATCGTCGTCGATGCGGGCGTCGATCCCGATCAAGCCGCCGATGCCATCGTCAAATCCGCTTTCGGTTACCAAGGGCAGAAATGCAGCGCCTGTTCGCGGGCGATTCTGCATCGTGACATCTATGATGCGGTGTTAACGCGCGTAATCGCAGGAACGAAAGCTCTGCGCATGGGCGATCCCGCCGATTCCGGGACGCAGATGGGCCCCGTCATCGACAAAAAGGCCTTTGGCAAAATCCGTGATTACATCGAAATCGGCAAATCCGAAGGTCGGTTGGTCGCCGGCGGCGGATCCGACGGTTCGAAAGGATGGTTCATCGAACCGACGGTGGTCGCCGATTTGGATCCGCAAGCCCGCCTGATGCAGGAGGAAATCTTCGGACCGGTTCTCGCCGTTTGCAAAGCGGATTCCTTTGAAGACGCCATGGCGATCGCCAACAACACCGAATTCGGCCTTACCGGGGCCCTGTTCTCCAACGACCGGGCCCATCTCGAAGCCGCACGGGAAGATTTCCATGTCGGAAACCTGTATCTGAACCGCAAATGCACCGGGGCCATCGTCGGTTATCAACCGTTCGGCGGTTTCAACATGTCGGGAACCGACTCCAAAGCCGGCGGCCCGGATTATCTGGTCTTGCATATGCAGGGAAAATCGATTTGTGAACAGTTCTAAACCATAAATAAAGAGGATCGCGCCGAAAACGCGATCCTCTTTCCATAAGAGGTCTTTATGTGGTTTTTCGTTGACGCCGTCGACTGCCGAGGGCGGACAACCCTTGGGCGATTCCCAAGACCAAGGCGCTCCCGAGGGTCGTGATGCCGGCCAACAACAGAAGATACAGTCCGTATTGGTCTTCGATCAGATAGGCAAAGGGGTTTCCCCATCCGAATTCCAGCATCATGAAGTCCGTGACATGAAGCAATTTGTTCAAGACAAACGCTATGACCGCCACGACAAGCAAGGTGACTTCCGATTTCCAGAAGTCCGCGATTTTCGGACGATAATATCCCGAAAGAACCATGTACAAAGGCACGAAAACGAGCGTTCCATGATAAGAGAACGATTGGTACGGAAGAATGTTCTTGATCTGCCAGCTCCAATCGGCGACGTATTCGTCCCCGAGGATCCCGCTCGAATCGGGAATGATCAAAATGATCATGGTCACCAGCAGCATGATGGCAAAAGCGAACGGTTTGATGAAGTCGGCCACTTTCCCGGGACGGAAGCCCAGAATCCAAAACGCATACAGACCCATCGAACAGATGTGGAAGGGCAACATGTAGGCGGTATAGTGGCCCACGGGCCCGTAATCGGTGCTGTTGAAGATGTAGATGGTCTTGACGATTTCCCACGCCCAGATGAAGAGCGCCGCTCCGGCGATCACCTTGCGATCGAAGCCTTCGCCTTTGTGATATTTCTTTTTGATCCATAACAATACCGTCAGAACGACGGCGATCGTGGAGAACACCCACAACAGTCCCGTAAGGTGCTTGGTGCCGAAATTGCCCATGAACCCAACCCCAGTCTGGCCGATTTTTGCCGATTCTGTTTCCATTATACCGCACCTTCGGGAAAAAGCAAGACGGGGACGACGCTTACGTGATCGACAAAATCGAGAAAAAAATCCGGACCGATGGCCAACTCAGGGGTTCTGTTGTATAATTTCTCTGTAGGATTCCATCCTTTACCCGTGCAAGGAGAGATTTGCCGTGAACAAAACCAACCGCATCGTCCTTTATCCCCTCGATTTTCACAAGCGCGACCTGATCCTGATTCTTCCGGGAGGGGCCTATGAACGCACCTCTCCGCGGGAAAGCATGCCCGTCGTCGACGTGTTTCACGCCGCCGGGTATCACGCCGCCATTTATGAATACCGCAACGAGATCATCCTATATCCGGAAATCATCGACCGGGCCTTGGCGGAAGCCTATGCCCTGCGGAAAACCCGATACATCGCCAAGATCATCCTCCTCGGCTTTTCCGCCGGGGGCCATTTGGCCCTGTGGATGCTGGAAAAGAAACCCCGGCGGTTCAAAGCCGGGATCTTGGCATATCCCGTGGTCTCGGCGGACCCGGAAATCCGCCATGAAGGGTCCATCCATAATCTGCTCGGCGGAGAGGGCGACAAAGAGACTCTGCGCATCTTGTCTTTGGAAAAGCATGTGCGTCCGACGATGCCCCCGATCTTTTTATGGTCGACGTTTGACGATACCGCGGTCCCGGTGGAAAACAGTCTGCGGCTGTTGGCCGCTTTCCGACGCTGGAAAGTATCCTGCGAAGCCCATTTTTTCCCTTCCGGAAGACACGGATTGTCGCTGGCGGACGAAACGACCCCGTTTGAGGGGGAAGACCCCGTCGCTTTCGCCGAGCAAAACCGGTCCGTGGCGGTATGGAAGGACCTTTGCTTGGCATGGTTGAAGAAACTCGGGTGAACGGGATTCGGTTCCCCCGTCGTTTTCGGGGTTGCGGAAAACGGCAGGATGGGATACAATGGAAACGATTCCGAGGTGTTCCCGCCGGGTACGGAAAGGATGGACTGACATGGTCGAAGCGTTTTTGAAACAGGTGATCGGGGATTTCAAGCCGTACCACGCCACCAAAGGCATGACCTATGAAGACGGCCTGCTCTTGATCGCGGCCATCCGCTTTTTTGAAGTGACCGGGGACCCCGTGTATCGCGATTTCCTCTATCGATACATGGAGGCCCACATCGACGACAAGGGCCAGATCTTCCACTATTCCTTGGAAGAATACAATATCGACAACATTCTGGCGGGAAACGCTTTGTTTTTCCTGTGGGATGACTCGAAAGACCCGCGATACATCAACACTCTGGCTCTATTGCGGTCACAACTCCAGACCCACCCGCGGACGGCTTCCGGCAGTTTTTGGCATAAACTACGATATCCCAACCAAATTTGGTTGGATGGATTATACATGGGGCAGGTCTTTTATCTGCGCTATGCTTTGAAATTCGAAGAAGAAGGCATCGCCGAAGACGTCCTCCGCCAAGTGGAGAATGCCCGGAAATTTCTGTGGGATGAAAAAAAGCAACTCTATCTTCATGCCTATGACGAAACCAAATCGATGCAATGGGCGGATCCCGTGACCGGACGTTCCCCCAATGTTTGGAGTCGTTCGGTGGGTTGGTTCGCCATGGCATTGGCCGACTTGGCCGAAAGTTTCGCCGCCATTGACGAGTCCGCGGCCGCCCGCATGGGAGCGCTCTTGAAAGAACTGGTCGAAGGAATGCTTCCCCATCGCGATCCCGTGCACAAGATGTGGTACCAACTGGTCGAAAAGCCGGAGCTGCCGGGAAACTATTTGGAAACCAGCGGGACGGCGATGATGGTCTATGCCATCCTCAAAGGCGTCCGGCTCGGATGGTTGCCCGCCGGAATGAAAAAAGAAGCCCTGCTCACCCTGCGGGGATTGGAAAGTCGTTATCTGGTCGAAGAAAACGGACGCCGGTATTTGGGCGGCATCTGTCAGGTGGCCGGGTTGGACAACGAACGTCGCGACGGCAGCGACGCTTATTACCTGTCCGAAAAGATTTCCGTCAATGAAATAAAGGGATTGGGACCGTATTTCTTCTGTTACGCCGAATGGATGCTTCAAGAACAAACGATCCAATGAGTTCCGGGCGCCGACGGTGCCCTTTCTTTTGGATCGATCCAGGGAGGATCTCATGAATCCGATCGCTTCGCTTTCTCCCCAAGAACGAAAACGCCGCGACTTCGTGTTGAACGGGTCGCTGGCAAAAGTGATTTGGACTTTGACGTGGCCGTTGGCGGTCTACGCCCTTTTCAACTATCTTTACGGTTTCTTCGATATGGTGATGGTTTCGTTCATCGGAAACAACGAGTTGGCTTCCGTGGTGTTTATCGATGAAATCAAAAACGCCATCGTCGCCTTCGGAGGCGGCATCGCCGCCGCGGGGACGGTCCTCGTCGCCCGCGAATATGGGGCGGGCAACATCGAAGCGGCCCGGCGCAACGCCGGAACTTCGTTTTTGTTGGCATTCTTGGTGAGTTCGGCGGTCGTTCTTGTGATCCTTGCTTTGGGAAAAAACGGCCTTCGGTGGTTGAATGCCCCCGACGAGGTCATCGAGGCCGGAGCCGGCTATTATTACTTGCAGATGGCATCCACGGCGCTCATGGCCGTCAACAGTGTCTTCATCGGCTTGGAAAAAGCCAAAGGCAACACCCGGATCATTTTCATTCTCAACATCGCGGCGATGACGGTGAAACTGGGATTGTCGGCCTGGTTCGTCTACGGATTGGGAGAAGGAACGCTGTTCGTGGCCCTCGCCACGCTGATTGCTCAGGGACTTTTGATGATCGCCGCGATCACGGTGATGTTCCGAAAAGGGAATTCCTTGCGCATCCGGTTGCGGGAATTGCGGCTCGATTGGGGAATCGTCGGACCGATCCTTGCCTTGGCGGCTCCGGTGTTCCTCGGGAAATTTCTCTTCAGTTTCGGGAAAGTGATCGTCAACGGGATGGCTTCGGTGTACGGACCGCTGGCCATCGCGGCCTTCGGCATCACGATGAAACTCGACGGCGGGGCGGGGTCGCTCGCCAACGTTTTCGAAGAGTCGGAAACGGGGATCATCGGCCAGAACTTAGGGGCAAAAAACCTCAAACGAGCCGTCGACACCGGCATTCTGTCGTTGCTATTCTCTTTGGTGGTCGCCGTCGTCGGGACGGTCGTCGTGGTTTTGACTTTGGATTGGATGCTACCGGTGTTCGTGAACAGCGAAGCCGTCGTATTGCGGGAGATGGTGATCGACATTTTCCGCTGGGAAAAATTCTCGATTTTCACCTCCGCGGCGATCGCCGTGATCACCGGGTTCTTCATCGGTTTCAAACGGACCCAAGTCGCTTTTTTCCTCAACATCATCCGCTTGTTCGCGTTTCGGATTCCGGCGATGCTGCTGTTCATCCGCTTGGGAGCCGATCACACCGCGGTCGGTTATGCGATGTTCGTCAGCAATACCGCCACCATGGTCGTTTCGATCATCATTTTCGTTGTTTTCATCCACCGGTTGAAGAACTACGGGGAGAAAGACCTTCGATACTCGGTTTCCGAATCACCTTCGGCCTAAGGGGAACGAAACCTAAATAAAGCGATGAAACTGCTGTCGATTTGTCATTGACAACGGTTTCATTTTTATGTTATCATTATATTGTGGTAAACACCGTTCGCATTGATAGACGGTTGTTGTGTCTGATCTGTTTAATTCGCCATCCGATGGATGGCCTCCCCGGGAGTTCGGTCCGGGGTTCAAAAGGAACGACGTTTTCCTCCGTTTGGGGGATCGAATCGTTTTCTTGATCCGGGTTCGTTTAGCAGTCGCTTTCCCTCATCCGTTTCCCAAAGACCCTTTCGGAGGGGCGGGATGAGGTTTTTGGCGGGAACGGTTCCCGCCCTAGCAACCGATGAAATCTGAAGGAATCGGGCGGAATCACTTTTCTCCGCCCAAGGGAGAACCATGAAACCATTCATCCACGAGAATTTCCTCCTGCCGGGAGCGGTGGCCCAAAAACTGTTTCACGAACACGCCGCCCGGATGCCGATCATCGATTATCATTGCCATCTCGATCCGAAAGAAATCTATCTGGATCGTCGTTTTGCCAATCTTTCGGAAGTATGGCTCGCGGGCGATCACTATAAATGGCGCTTGATGCGGGCCAACGGCGTGACCGAAGATTTCATCACCGGGAATCGTTCCGATTATGAAAAATTCGAAAAATGGGCCGAGACCGTGGAAATCCTTTTGGGAAACCCGTTGTATCACTGGACGCACTTCGAACTGAAACGCTTTTTCGGAGTGGACGATTTGTTGAGTCCGAAAACCGCCTGCAAAATCTGGGATACCGTCAACGCCCAGTTACCGACGATGACGGCCCGCCGATTGATTCAAGCGAGCAACGTCGAGACGATCTGCACCACCGACGACCCCATCGATTCGTTGGAATGGCACGAGAAACTCGCGGCCGATCCTTCTTTCTCCGTCAAGGTTCTTCCCGCCTTCCGTCCGGACAAGGCCGTCAACATCGAACTCGGCTGGTTCCGCGGTTGGATCCAGAAATTGAGCGCCGCGGCCGGTTTTTCGATTGAAAACCTCGCCGCTCTGAAAACCGCCCTGGTTTCCCGAATCGAATTCTTCCATGCCCACGGGTGCCGCTTGTCCGACCATGCGCTCGACATTTTGGCCTTCGAAGCCGCCGGGGAAGAAGAAGTCGACGGCATCTTCCAAAAGGCGATGCGGCAAGATTCGCTTTCGGAAACGGAAATCCGCAAGTACAAAGGGTTCATGATGGTCTTTTTCGGACGTGAATACGCCAAAAAGGGCTGGATTCAACAATATCACATCGGCGCTTTCCGCAACGTTTCGGGACGGATGTTCCAGCAACTCGGTCCGGACACCGGCTATGACGCCATCAACGACGGATTCGTCGCTCAACCGCTCCGCCACCTGCTGGATGCTTTGGATCGGACGGGAGAACTGCCGAAAACGATTTTGTACACCTTGAATCCTCGCGATTTCGAGGTCGGGGTCACCTTGATGCAATCCTTCCAAGGCGGAGGTATCCCGGGAAAACTCCAATTCGGAGCTCCGTGGTGGTTCCTCGATACGATCGACGGCATGGAAAAACAAATAAAAGCGCTCGGCAGCAACGGTCTGCTCGCGCGCTTTGTGGGGATGTTGACGGATTCCCGGAGTTTCCTCTCCTATCCCCGTCACGAATATTTCCGGAGGATCCTGTGCCGCGAAATCGGCCGTCAGGTCGAAGAAGGCCTTTTCCCCGAAGATTACCCCTTGCTGGGGCGGATCGTCGAAGACATCGCCTACGGAAATGCCAAACGATATTTCTCTTTCTGACCGTACTCAGGAGCGGGTGAATCGCTCCTTCAAGAACGTCCTCACCCGCTCCGTTTCCTCCCCATCCAACGGTTTTCCCAACGGGGAAAGCACGTAGGGGTGTTCAAAGAATCGCTGACGAGGTTTGTCCCAAGCGTCCCAACGGTTCGGGGCGAAGGGTCCTTCGAAGACGCAATCCAAAAATAAAGCCGCTCCACCGGTCCGCCAAGGCCGACCCAGAAACACTTTCGGGTCGCCGCTCAGGTTGCGAATGCGGCAATCGGTGAAAATCAATCCGTACGGTTCGGTTTCTTCCGTCGAGGGTGCGGTCACATAGCCCGGACCGAGGATCTGCAGTTCGCAATCCGCGAACCACGCCGTGGCGGAACCGAAGATGAAATCGACATCGCCCGCAATCACGCAGCGTTCATAACGTTGCGATGAGGGGCATCCCCGCAGTTCGATGTCCGGGAGGAAGTCGCGATACCGGATCCGCAGATCGGCAGGCAACGGCCCGCAGAACAGCGTATCCTGTCGGCCGAGCAGGCGACAATCGGTGAGAGTGACCTGATCGCCGTATACCGCCAAAGCGACGGCTTGACCGATCGATGGCCCGGACCCGGCGTCGTTGACGACGGTGAGTCCCCGCAATTCGATTCGGTTCCCCAACACCGTGACGGTGGGGGTGCGGAAGGTATTGAACAGGCGTCCATCGGCATGATACTTCCAGGCGAAATCATCATTCACCAAAATCGTTTTCTCCGCCCCGGCTCCGAGGACTTGCATTCCCTCGTGCCTCAAACTCAGTTTCTGCCGGAAGGTCCCGGCGGACAACCGGAGTTCGACGGGTTCCTCCGGGGAAATCCCATCGAGGATCGCTTGAATATCGTCTTCGGGTTTCAGTTCGATTCGCATCATGGGTTGATCCCCCGCTTTCGTTTTCCATTATATCACACCGCCGAGGCGAATCCGACATGACCATCCGAAAATTCCGCATCATCGATTTGGCGATTCTGACCGCCGCCGGGTTGTTGCCGGACGTGCTGATTCCCTTGATCGGGCTTCCACGCGTCGGAGTTTATGTTTCTATCTCGATTCCGGTGATTCTGTTCTGTTTGGTCCGTTGGCAACGCTGGGGGCTCCTCCCGCTGGGAATTCTTGCCCTTGCCCAGTTCCTCATCGGTCTGTGGGACAATCCCGCGACCGCATCCTTGGCCCACGCGGCGGGGATGGCGGGGCTTTCCGCCGGACTGCTGATTCCTTCGAAGTGGTTCATCCGGCCGCGGACGGGATTTGGAAAAGTCTCGCTTTATTATCTCACGGGGTATGTTTCGATGGTACTTCTGGAATGGGTGATCTTCCCGCTGCTTCACGGGGGAATCCCTTTGGAAAACGTGCTTTTGAAACATGCGTTCAATTTTTTCCTGGGATACGCGATCTTCGCGGTCATCGCCAGGCAAAAGGATTTGTTGGTTCCGATGGAACCGTATCTGCGGGAAGAAGCCCGCAAACGCGAAGAAGAAAAAATGAGAAAAGGAATCGGTCTGTATGATGAAGATCCTGAGAAAAACTGAAATGACTCCGGAACAACGCGCCCAGGAATATTTCCTTGACGATTTGGAACGGACTCGCGGACGGAGAATCTGGGCCCAGATCAAGAAACATTGGGGCGTCTACCTGATGCTGATCCCCGTTTTGGCCTTTTTCTTCCTGTTCCGTTACCGGCCGATCTACGGGTTGATGAATGCCTTCATCGATTACCGTTTTCTCCAAAAACCGCTGTTGGACAATGATTTCACCGGATTTTACGCGTTTTTGAAGATCATGTTCGACGCCACGGAAAAACTGCGGTTCTGGCAGGCCTTCCGCAATACCTTCACTCTCAGCATGTACGGGTTGATCTTCGGGTTCCCGGTTCCGATCATTTTGGCACTGATGTTCAGCGAAATCAAGAATGAGAAGTTCCGGAGCGTCACGCAGATCATCACCTATCTGCCCAAGTTCATCTCCACCGTCGTCATCACGTCTATCATCGTCCTGTTGGCTTCTCCCGGCAATAACATGCAGGGGCCGGGGTTGATGAACGCGTTGTTCACGCGAGCGGGGTGGATCCCCGATGCTCCGACGCATATCCTGTCCCAACCGAAGTTCTTCCGCTCCATCTATATCATTTCCGGGATCTGGGAAGGGGCGGGTTACGGGTCGATCGTGTATTTTGCGGCGATCATGGCGATCAGTCCCACCAACTATGAGGCCGCGCGGATCGACGGGGCCAGCAAAGCCGCCCAGATCCGCTACATCACCTTTCCCGGAATGGCCCCGACGTTGACGATCATGCTGATCCTCCGGGTCGGGGAAATTCTGTCGGTGGGGTACGAAAAGATCATCTTGCTCACCGCCAACAGCACGACCGCGATCCGCAGTACCGCGGAGGTCATCTCCACCTATGTTCTGTCCCTGGGCGGATTGCTGGGGGGTTCCAGCCAGTTGAACTTCGCGGCCGCCGCCGACTTGTTCAACTCCCTGATTGCGATGTTCCTCGTCATCGGGTCGAATTTCATCAGCCGCCGTGTCTCTGACACGTCGCTGTTCTGAGGTGCCGACATGAAAAGACTGGACCGCACCGAAATCCTGTTCCGCATTCTGTCGTACACCGTTGTCATCCTGTTCGCCATCGCCACGTTGTATCCCTTCATCTTTTCGATCGCCATGGCCATCAGCGGCGAAGGACCGATCAACCGCGGGGAAATCATCCTTTATCCCAAAGACATTCAATTCCGAGCCCTTCTCGCCCTTTTGACGGGCGAGAATTCCAAAAAGTTTTGGATTTCCTACACCAACACGTTGTTTTATACCCTGTACGGAACGCTCTTCAGCATGGTGATCTCGATTTTTGCGGCCTATGCGCTATCGCGGACCCACTTGGTGTTCAAACGACAAATCAGTTTCTTCATCGTTTTCACCATGTGGTTCAGCGCCGGCTTGATCCCCACGTGGCTGAACTACCGCGACTTGTTCGTCAACAACCGCTGGGGCATCATCTATGGGTTCGGAGCCCAAGCGTTCAATATTTTGCTTTTGCGCAACTATTTCCAAGGCATCTCGAAAGAAATCGAAGAAGCCGCCATCGTCGACGGCGCCAACGAATTCCAGGTTTTGGGCAGCATCTATCTGCCAATGTCGAAATCGGCGTTGGCGACGATTACGCTCTTCTATGCCCTCAACCGCTGGAACGGCTATTTCTGGAACCGGCAGTTGGTCGGAGACATGGAGCATCCGTTGCAAGTCGTGCTCCAATCGATGGTTCAAGCTTCTTCGGAAAGTTCGGAAATCGTCGAGGTGCTGGGGTATGCCCCTTATTCGCTTGCGTATTCCGCAATCATCCTGTCGATAATCCCAATCATCATTGTCTACCCCTATCTGCAGAAGTACTTCGCCCGGGGAGTCAATGTCGGTGGGGTTAAAGAATAAAAAAATAGAGAGAGAAAAGGAGAAAAGGAATGAAAAAGGTTTTAGTGTTAGTTTTTGCCTTGGCTTTCGGTCTGATGGCCGTTGCTTGCGGTCTCACTTCTACCACGACCACGACGACCACGACCCCGACGACCACGTCGTCTACAACGCCGTCCACCACGTCCACGACTTCCGGAACCGGAAGCACCACGTCGACGACCACGACGACGACGACGACCACCACGACGACGACGACCACCACCACGACGACCACGACGAGTTATACGACTACGTCCACGACGCCGGCCACGACGGCATCGACGATCGATTACACCACGGAAATCGATCTGCATGTCGCCATCAACTACTCCAGCAACATCAACAGCGTCAAGACCTATCAATTCATCACCTATCAACTCGACACCGCGTACACTTCCGCCATCACCGGGAAGACCTACAGCAAGGGCGACCTGCTGCCGGTGTGGGAAGCCATCGGCGACAAGCTGAACATCAATTTTATCGATGAAGCCGTCACCACCGATGCTACCACCGACGCTCAATGGCAGACGCAGAAGACCCTCAATTTCGCCGGGATCGACTTGATCAACGGCACGGGGGCCAACATCTCCAAAGAAGCCGTTCAGAGCCACAACTTCGTCGACTTGGGCGCTTATTTGAATTACATGCCCAACCTCAACGCTTTCCTCGAAGCCAACCCCTCGGTCCGCGACTCCATCACCGCAGCGGACGGCGGCATCTACTTCACCCCGTATTTTGACGGATTCGGCGAAGTCGAACAAATGTTCTTGATGCGTATCGACTGGGTTCAGGACATCCTCGATGTCGCTTCCCCGACGTTTGATGCGACCGCGGCGTTCGTTCCCACCGCCTACACCCGTCAGACCATGCCCGACAGCCTGAACACCAACATCGTCGTCGCCAACGCTGACGGCAGCACCCGCATCGTCGAAAAGAACTACACCTCGAACATCCTCGATATCATCAAAGCGTTGGTCTCCCCGACCGGCGCCGACATCGCCAATGCGTTCCGCACCTACATGCAGGCCACCTATGGCGATCAAGGATATGCGAAGCTCTCCGACGTGTTCGTAGGCGTCGATGCCGCGTATGACACCGACGAACTGATGGCTTTGATGTATGTCATCAAATCCAATCCCGCCTACATCACCCGCGAACTGACCACCCCCAGAACCAGTCTGCAAATCTACATCCCGCGCGCCAAAGACAACAACCGTCTGATCAACTACATCCGCGGTTTGGAAATGTTCGGTATCCGCGGCGTGTTCTCCAAGTGCGAATACCTGTACTTTGACCAACAAGGCGTTCTCCAGGATGCCCGTCACGACATGAAATTCGTCCGCGGCGTCAACGACCTCGTCAACATGACCACCGACGGTTTGATTCCCGCCGACCTCGTGGGCACCGCCAACTGGGTCTCCTCCGCCCTCGTTCAAAGCAATGCTTTCTTGATGTATGACTACAACAACACCCAAACCACCGATTCGATCCGTAACCAAGGTGTCGCCGTCGATGCGACTTATTCCTTCCAGCCGGTCCTTCCGCCGGTCGTCGATTGGCTCGGAAACGGCAATTATTTCCACTTCACCGAATCGGTTCGTTCCGTCAAAGGCGAAGCCTGGGGCGTCGTCTACGATGCGACCCGTTCCGAAACCGAACTGTTCCGCATTCTGAAACTCGTCGACGAGATGTATGACTACAGCGCCGCGGATTCCGTGGGCACCATGCATCTTTACGGTCCTGCCGGCTACACCGACGGAACCATCGAGTACAAAGGCGGAGAAATCTACAAGTTCAGCGATGGAATGAAAGCCGAAATGGCGACTTTGAACCAAGCCATGATCAACTACCTCCGCGTTTACGTCGGCGCCACCACCCCGATCGGACACATCCGTTCGTTGGGATTGGAATACCAGACGCTTTCCGTGGACGGAAAAGAAGGGATCGACAAACTGAATAAGGCCGTCGAAGCCGGAGTCTATCTCTTGGCCGGTAACGTCCCCGCCGTCAATCCCGTGGGCGTCAACGCCTCCAATCCGTGGTTCCGCCTCTCCCCGACCACGTATCCGCTGACCGCGACCGAATTGGCCGACATCACCACGTTCGCCAAGCCGATCCAAGATGCCACCAACCAAGCTTCGATGCCCACGTTGGTCAAGAACGGTTTCACCGGACTCAACAGTTCTTACACCGCGGAAACCTTCATGGCCTTGTGGTATGTCGATGACATCGATGTCTACAACGAAATCTTCATCAAAGCGTATCGCGACGCTTACAGCCGTCTGCAACAATTCTTGGCGGACTAACCTCCCGATTTTGCACTGAAACAAGGACCCGGAAGGCATGGGTCACCCCCATGCCTTCCCGCGGTCTTTTCCCCAGAGAGGAACCTATGGTCAAAATCATCCAGAAAATCGTTATCATCGGGTCCCTGATCGTCAGTGGCCTGTTCTTCATCTACACGCTCGGTTTTTCCACCCCTTGGGCCAACGGTTTCCGTTACGGCGAAGGCGAAGGGGGCTTTTTCACCGTGGCCCAACAGGTCAACCACCTGATGTTTCCGTGGGGCTTTTGGACCTTGGTCTGCAGTCTGTTGGGATTTATCTTCCAATCCCACAAAACCCGTCATTTCTATTTGCTGAATTATCTGTTCCTGGGGGCAACGATCTATTGTTCGATCAACGCCGCCTTGATCACTTTGGAAAATGTCCCTCCCCTCAAGGAGGTTTATCTTAATTTGGACTTGATGTCGCATCGCATCGTTTTGAGCGGAGCGGCCCTCCGTCCGCTGTTCCCCACGGACATGCCGGTCGCCGAAATCGTTCAGAAAGTCGCCGTCATTTTCGACATCGGCCCGTGGATCGCGTATGGATTGTTGGGCTGGTCGGGCTTGCTGGCCGGCTTGGCAATCCTGAAAACCGTCATCCGCGTCTTCAAGACGATCGAACGTCGCCGTTGGGAGGAGGAAACCTGCCGATGAAAACGAAAAATGCCTCGTCTACCAAATCGTGGTATGATTTCCGTTTCCATGCCCAGCGGATGCGGTACCAACCCAATACCCTGTCCTATGGATTCATCATGCTGTCGATCATCCTCAGTCTCGTCGCCATGTTTACCTTGATCAATTATGACTCGTTCCTTCCCGATTTGGGTGCGCAACGCGTCGCTTCGGATCTGCGGATCGGTTTGGAAATTCTCGTCGCCATCGTCAGTCTCCTGGTTTCGTTCCTGGCGGCGGAAAAAGTGAAATGCTACGACCCGGTTTGGTCCTTCGGTGTCGTTTATGCCTTGGCGATCCTCCAATTTTGGCGGATGGCCTCGCTTCCCGCCTATGTCTGCTTTGAAAAAGGCTGGGTTCCGTACGACTTGGCCAACCGCGGGTATTTTCTCTTCCAGATCGCGGGGGTTTTAATGGTGGTTGCCGGCCTGATCGCCTCGGCCAAAGTCATCATCATCCGCAAATACGGGAAAGAGACGGTGCGATGAAATGTCCTTCCTGACGCTTGTGAATGTTGAAAAAGTCTTTCCCAACGGTGTTCAAGCCGTTTATGATTTCAACCTCGATGTCCAAGCCGGCGAGTTCATCGTTCTCGTCGGACCCTCCGGATGCGGAAAATCGACGACCCTGCGGATGATCGCCGGGTTGGAAGAAATTTCCAAAGGAACCTTGTCGATCGACGACAAAGTCATCAACGACATGGCTCCCAAAGACCGGGACATCGCCATGGTGTTTCAAAACTATGCCCTTTATTCCCATATGACGGTTTATCACAACATGGGTTTTTCCCTCGTGTTGCGTCGGGAAAACCCCGATCATATTCACGAACGCGTGATGTGGGCGGCCGATATCCTCGGCTTGACCCCGTACTTGAACCGCAAACCGAACAAATTGTCCGGCGGACAGCGGCAACGCGTCGCCTTGGGACGCGCCATCGTCCGCGATCCGAAAATCTTCCTTCTGGACGAACCGCTCTCCAACTTGGACGCCAAACTCCGCAGTTCGATGCGGAAAGAACTCAAATCGCTGCAGAATCGGTTGAAAGCCACGATGGTTTATGTGACCCACGACCAGATCGAAGCCTTGACCTTGGCGGACCGGATCGTCATCATGAAAGACGGATGGATCCAACAAGTCGGAACGCCGTATGAAGTCTATCACGATCCCCAAAACGTCTTCGTCGCCACGTTCATGGGAACGCCGCCGATGAACGCTTTTCCGGTCAAAGTGACCGAAGCCGGCGATTTATCCTTGGATGGTCGTCCGATGGCATTGAATGAAGGGACCCGGAGCGCTTTGAAAGAAAAAGGGCTCTTCGGTAAAGAAGTCATTCTCGGCATCCGCCCGGAACATATCGCCGTCGAACGTCAAAACGGCCAAACGGATGGTTTCTTTTCCGTGGCCGATCTATATGAATTGCTCGGTTCCGACGCCTTGGTCCACTTCAATGTCGAAGGAAAACATCTGATCGCTAAAATCGAGGATCGCAGTTCCGTGGCCGCCCATGATCCGATCCGTTATGTGTTCGACCCCGAACATCTGTATCTGTTCGAAAGCGACACGGGAAGGAGAATCCATGCCCGCCATTAATCCGCATCGTCCCGAAGGGACGTTCTTCCAACGTCTGTCGTGGGAACTGAAACGGTGGTATTCCTTCAACAAGCAGAAGATTCCCCTGTATTTCCTGTTGATCGCCGGAATCGTTTTCACGGCGTTTCTGGATTTCAAAATCACCCGCGGGGTCGGAGAGACCCCGATCGTTTTCGCCTCGCACATCACCGCGATCCGGAAATTCAAATCTTCGCCCTTGGCGAACATGTCCGGGTTCTTCCTTTTTGCACTCTACCTGATCGCCATCATCCAGATGTTCAACGGCTTTTCCTTCGCCAAGAAACGCGCCCCGATCAACCTCTTTCTCATCTCCGGCTTGACCGTGGTCCAAATCGTACTGACGGCGTTGTACACCTTTGCGTTCTATGCCGAACGCGCCTCCCGGACCGACTACATCATCGACGCCGTGGCCCAACGTTCTTATACGATCATGATCGTCGGAGCGGTGTTCATGCTGCTGGGAGCGGTGAGCGCTTGGTTCTACGTGGATTGGCATTATGTCAAAGAAATCGAAGATTGAGGCTCCCAAGCGGCCGGATCCCTATGCCGTCGACAAGCTGGCGGTGATTCCCGCTTGGCTCAAAATCGGGTTCTTGAAATTTTGGGTCTATGGAGCCGTGTATTATTTCATCGTGTTCACGCTTTCGGGCACCCTCCATTTTCTCGACCTTTGGGCGGTGCAGCTGGGGGTCATGATCCTGGCCATCGAGTACATCGGGAACACCCTGATCGTTTGGATGCACACCGAAGCGAAACCCACCCTGAAATACCTGCCGCATGAAATCAATCGCAAGTCCGTCTGGAGTCTGTTGGCCACGGCGTTATACACCACCCTGTTGTTCGTCGTGGTTCAGTTGACGCTTTTGTTGTGGGTCGACGTGTGGGGCCTGCCCACGATCGGCGATTTGATCAGCGAGTCCACGGCCGACCCGATCACCTTTTCCTTGCTGTTTTTGGCCCTCGATACGCTGTGGGTCGCTTCCCGAAACGCCATGAAGCACCTCCGAAAGAAGGGATGAGTCATGTTCCGTCCGTTGTTTGTTTCCGCCCGCAGCGCCACTTTCGAGCGCGACGGCGATGGCATTTATTTCTCCGAACGCCCCTATAACGTCACCCTCGACGGAACGCTTCGGCTTTCTCAGGTGACCACCAACGTTTTTTCCCTTTACGATCTTTCTCCCGATACCGCCTATCTTCTCGAGGCCGACGGCGAAACCGTCCGATTCCGGACCGACACCGAAACCGTTCGCCTCGACGTGCGCGCCTTTGGCGCCAAAGGCGACGGGATCACCTTGGACACCGCCGCCATCCAGGCGGCGATTTACGCCTGTCCCCGCGGGGGAACGGTGCTTTTGGATCACGGGGTATT
>JAKLGB010000069.1 GCA_022710895.1 Bacillota bacterium | reverse complement strand
TCACCCGACTCGTCCATGAGGCGGGGGGATTGATGTACTACGACGGGGCCAATCTGAATGCCATCCTCGGCCAAGCCCGCCCCGGCGATATGGGATTTGACATCGTTCATTTCAATCTTCACAAGTCGTTCTCGACCCCGCACGGCGGGGGCGGACCCGGATCCGGACCCGTCGGCGTCAAAGACCGGCTCCGTCGTCTGTTGCCGTCTCCGCAGGTCAAAAAAGTCGGAGACCATTATCATGTGGAACACGATGGCGATTCGATCGGCCAAGTATCGGGATTCTTCGGTAATGTCTTGGTTTGGATCCGAGCCTATGCCTACATCCTCTCCTGCGGGAAAGAACATTTGAAAACGCTCGGAACATTGGCAACGCTCAACGCCAACTATGTCAAAGAGTCTTTGAAAGACGATTTCTTCCTGCCGATCACCGGTCCGTGCATGCACGAATGCGTTTTTGACGGATTGAAAGATCAATCGACGGGCGTGACCACGCTGGATGTGGCCAAACGCTTGCTGGATTACGGTTACCACGCCCCGACAATCTATTTCCCGTTGTTGTTCCACCAAAGCATCATGATCGAACCCACGGAAACGGAATCAAAACAGACTTTGGACGAATTCATCGCCGTGATGAAAAAAGTGGCAGAAGAAGCCCGAGTTTCTCCCGATGTAGTCAAACAGGCTCCCCATGACACCTTGGTGTCACGCATTGATGAAGTGTACGCCGCCAAAAAAATGATCCTGACTTACCAAGACTACTTGAACGAGCGCCGAGTCGCTCCCTGAGGATGAACCTATGAACATCATCAATACTCCCGGTTTTGGCATCGGCATCATCGACATCGTCCTCGTATTGGCGGTGATCGTTTTTCTCATTTTAGGATGGAAAAACGGCTTTTTGGTCAAAATCGTCGAAATGGCTTCGGGAATTTTCGGCTTGTTGGCCTCGATCCTCCTCGCCCGTCCGTTTTCGACCGTTTTGGACGGTTGGTTCGGCGTGGCCATCGACGGAAAGATTCACGAATACCTGATGAACACCAACCTCTTTCAGGCCACGTTGAGCGAAGCCAACGTCCGCGCCGCCTTCTCGCAAATGTCGCTGCCCCAATTCATGGTGGATTGGATTGTCAACGGCATCGATTTCTCCAACTTGCAAGCGACGATCATCGATGCCATCCAGCCGACGATCAAGTCGCTGGTTTTGCTGGTGTTGGCGTTTGTCGTGTTGTTCTTCGGTTCGATGATCGTCTTCTTCATTCTCAAATTGTTGGCCAAAGCGATCACCTCGATCCCCTTCATCAAACAGGTCGACAAGGTCTTGGGCGTGCTGTTCGGGTTTGTGAAGATCGCCGCCATCGTCTATATCCTTTTCTTCGTTCTGGCGTTGCTTTTGACGATTCCCGCCGTGAATAACTTGATTTCCGAATTTCTGAACATCGATATGGGACTCGCCAACGAAGGGCAGTTCCGATTGTCAAAATGGGTTTATGACAACAATATTCTCAAAAAAGTCCTAGATCTCTTCTTGGCCAGATCCATCAGTTGATGCTTCATCCGACCCGTCGAAAAGACGGGTTTTTTTTCGGGAATGATCATAAACTCGTATGGAGGCATCGATCCCTTTCTGTCTCGATTCCGCAAAAAAAAAGGGGAGAAAATCTCCCCTTGATCCTTTAAAAGTCAGTCTTCGGCGATGATGACGATGCAGTCGCCTTCGCCAAATGTCAGCAAATCGGAATGATCGGGATTGATGACGATTCCCCCGTCCTCCACCCGATTTTTTTGTTTGTAGCCGATGGCGATCTCATCTTTGCGGAGGGCACTTTCGATGACCGTGGCGAACGTCACCGGAGTATTGGTTTTGACATACCAAGAAGCGGGCTTGAGATAGATTTCCGATCCTTCGGGAGAAAGCAGTTCATTGAACACTTGGTTCAATTTCCGATTTTCCGCCACTTGCGTCAGCATTCGATTCGACAAAACGTTGGAAATGATGAAGTCGTCGACGCTCGCATACTGGAGCGTGGCTTCGTTTTTGTTGACATTGATTTCGATGATGATGGGAATATCAAATCCCCGTTCCCGTTCGATTTCCTTCAAGTTCAAAACGGTGAGAAGCGTTTCTGAATCAGCATGGTCTCCGTCTTCCCCGCCGTTGGAAAAGACGATGATCGTGTCCAACCCCGCATAGTCGAAACTTTCGAGCGTTTCCATGTCATACGTGAGACCTTGACGGAAACGGAATTCGATTCCCTTGTCCGGAAAAAGATGTTCCACGTCCCCAAATCCGGTGTTGGCCATGGAAAGCATCGTAATGACGCTTCCGGGTTCCAGATAGGGACCCATTTCGCGGATGACATCCAAAGTCGTTTCGTTATAACCGATGGCCAGAATCGCCCGACGGGAACGGCTCGGGCGATGCGGACCCGAAACCATGAGCGCTTCATCGATTAGGGAGGGGGTTTCCCTTACTCCCGCCGTATCGTCGTCTTCGCTCAAAACGATCAACAGGTCGGATTCCCCGAGCAAAGCGTCTTTGGGGGGATTGATGGAGATGATGCCGTCGCGAAGCCACCCCATCAGCGTCGCGTCTTTCAACCGAATGGCCGCTTCGCGAACGGAAAGGCCGACCAGCGACGGATGACGGAAGAAGTAGATTTCTTCCCCCTCGAAATCGAAGAGGTTTTTATAGACGAAGGACAATCCCGGTTGGAGACAGGTTTGCGCCATGATCCGATTCATCGTGTCTTCGAGGTGAATCGGTTCGAGTTGGCCGTTGCAGATGCGTTCGGCAACGCGAATGTTCTTGTGATGGTGGATGATGCTGGTGACAAACCCGGAATGGCTTGTGCCAAAGAACGCCGTCTGTTTGATCGCCAACAGGGTTTTGATCGTGTCCGCATCGTCTTCCTCGCTGATGATCACCGAACGGGCATCGTCGATGGCGCACATCCGCAGGTCGTTGGCATCATGGATGTTGCCGGTGCGGATGATGATTTCGGTATTTCGAAACCCACGAACCGATTGTTTCAGCGAGGTCATCGTCTCCATTGCTTCTTCCGTGCTGAGGATGACGATCACCGGGCGTTTGACGTTGAGATTGGCTAAAATCAATTGCGAGATGATGACGGGGACGTTGTCGTTCCATCCCAAGATGAGGGTATGGTTTTTTTCCATCACGAGCGATGTCCCTTTTTGCAACCGGGCCAACTTGGCTTCCAAACCGCTGGTCAGGATACTGATGAGCATCGAGGTGATGAAGATTCCGGTCAAAGTCAAAATCACCATCATCAGGGTATAGGAGAAACTGTCATCGACACCGGAAAGGTTTCCCGCATCCAACGTCTGCATGAACCCAATCCACCAAACGTGGAAGACCGAGGATTCCGCACTGGAGAACAGAAAAGCGATTCCCCCGATGACTAGTACGGAAATCAGGGTGATGAGAAAAAGCATCAGTACGAGCGACATCGTGCCTTTGGCGATAAAACGGTCAAACCGGTATTGCAGTTTCTGTTTCCACTTCATGGAATAAACCCTTTCCGTTTCCTCCGGAAAAAAGATCAGCAGTTTCGTCGGCAAATTTGCGGAGAAACCATTCATTTTTATCTCCATTTTAGTCAAATATGCTTTTTTCTTCAAGGACCGGAGTGAAAATATCCCGAGTTTTTTTCGCATCCTGGGAATCACGCTCCGTGTTCGAAGCATCCACAGGCAAACGGGTTGCATTTTTCCCGATTTCAAGGCATAATGAAAGTAAGTTCAACATCATTAAGGAGGGTTATACCCATGGAATTTTTACAGGCATTACAATCTCGCCGGAGCGTCTATGCGCTCGGCTCGCAAGCTTTGGTTGCGGACGAAGTCGTCGGCAAAAAGATTCAAGCAGTGATCGAGGCCACGCCCTCGGCATTCAATTCCCAGTCCCAGCGGGTCGTTCTGTTATGGGGCGATCATCACAAGCAGTTATGGAACCTCGTCCTAGAAGCGCTGAAAAAAATCGTGTCCGAGAAACAGTACCCCAAAACGGCAGCGAAAATCGCGGCCTTTGCGGCGGGGCGCGGAACGATTTTGTTCTTTGACGATCAAGCGGTTACGAAAGGATTGATGGCTGATTATCCTTTGTATAAAGAAAATTTTGCCATCTGGTATCAACAACAAGCCGGCATGTTGCAAAGCAACATTTGGGTGGCTTTGGCCGAATTCGGATACGGTGCCTCTTTGCAGCATTACAACGAACTGATCGCCGATTCCGTTCGTCAAGCCTTTGGCTTGCCCGCAGAATGGGAGTTGTTGGCCCAGATGCCCTTCGGGAATGTGCTTCAAGCTCCGGAAGCCAAAGAAAAGCAACCGATTGAGGAACGTTTCCGTATCATCGACTGAGGATGCACTGTGAAGACGGGTCAACACCCGTCTTTTCTTTTTGTTAAATGTATTAAAAATGTATTACATTATGATTGAAATTGAAACTCGGAGTTGGTATAATGGTCTTGAGGTGGGAATTATGAGTTATTTGCCCTTCCCGAGTCGATATGATCGTTTTCCCCAAACCGTTGTTTCTGGCACCGAAGGGATGTCCTTTCAGGGATATCCTGCAATTGTCAATGCCCTTCGGAGGTTCGGCAACGGTATTTTAGCCATCGAGATGTATCCCGGAGTCGACGTTTCGATGTTCCGTTCGCATGTGATCGACTTATTGGGGGCCGATGCGATTTTCGCTTTTGAGGACAATAAAAAAACCCCCGAAGAATTCTCTGCGATGCTGGACTTTCTTCTTTCCGAAGACCGCGTATTTGGGAAGATGACCGATTTTGCCCCTGAAGACTTCTTTCAGACGGACATGGTATCGAAAATGAAAGTCGCTTTGGAAACCACGAAGGGGTTCCGCGTCGTTTTTGGTTTTGGGGCATCGCTTCTTCCGTACGATCACTTGGTTTATGTGGATCTCACTAGGTGGGAAATCCAGCTACGTTTCCGTCGAGGAATGCCCAATTTTTCCGCCGACAACCCTCGAGAAGACAATCTCAAGAAATTCAAACGGGGGTATTTTGCCGATTGGCGTGTCGCAGACCGCATCAAACAAGCCCATTACCTGCGGGCGGATTTCCTTGTTTCGGGTGATGATCCCCAAAATCCCGTCATGATAACCCGAAGTGCCTTTTTGATGGGGCTTGAGACCGTCTCTCATCAACCCTTTCGATTAAGACCCTATTTCGATCCTGGAGTTTGGGGCGGGCAATGGATGAAAGAAGTATGCAATCTGCCGGAAAATCATGGAAATTATGCTTGGAGTTTCGACGGAGTCCCTGAAGAGAACGCTTTGTGTTTTGTCATCGATGGGGCGCCCTTCCTTTTTCCCGCCATCAATCTAGTCTTTTTTAAACCCCTCGAACTATTGGGAAACCACGTGTACCGTCGATTCGGAAAAGAATTTCCGATCCGGTTTGACTTTCTTGACACGATGGAAGGGGGAAATCTCTCCTTGCAAGTCCATCCGTTGCCCCAGTATATTCGTGATACATTTGGTATGGCGTATACGCAGGACGAATCCTACTACATTTTAGACGCCACCCCGGAAAGTATGGTCTATTTAGGGGTAAAACCCGGGATCCGTCCAGAGGATCTGATCCGGGATTTGGAGTTGGCGAACGCGGGCAAAGCCGATTTTTCCGACGAAAAATACATCAACCGCTTCTCTGTGAAGAAACATGATCATCTTCTTATTCCCGCCGGAACCATTCATTGCAGCGGAAAAAACACGATGGTATTGGAAATCAGCGCAACCCCGTATATCTTCACTTTCAAATTATGGGACTGGGGTCGTTTGGGATTGGATGGACTACCGCGTCCGGTTCACATTAATCATGGAAAAAACGTCATCCAATATGACCGAGACACCGAATGGGTCAAAACCAATCTCATCAATCGATTTGAACCGATCAGCGATCAGGAAATCCGCACGGGCCTTCACGAGTTGGAATTCATCGAAACGCGGCGTATTACGTTTCGGGAGGTCGTGGAAACTTCGACGGAAGATTCGGTAAATGTGCTGAACCTCGTTGAAGGGAAGGAAGCGGTGGTTACTTCGGTAGATGATTGTTTTCCGCCGTTTACTGTCCATTATGCTGAAACGTTCATTGTCCCCGCAACGGTCGGAACCTACCGAATCCAATCCACTGATCCCGAACAGACCTGTATGGTTATCAAAGCCTTTGTCCGGAAATAATATCGACTTACTCCATTATGAAAAGTGGTATTGCAAATGTATCATACATATGCTATCATTGATATGGAGAAGGTGAATCTCGTGAAAAAAACGTTGGATGATGCCATGCCTTTTTATTTACAAATTCGCAATGATATTCTTAATAGGATTAAATCCGGTGAGTGGAAAGAAGGATCGATGATTCCCAGCGAAAAAGTCCTCTCCGAGACCTATCAAGTCAGCCGTGTCACGATTCGCATGGCAATTTCCGAACTTGTCAACGAACGGATTTTGGTTCGCCGGGCAGGATTCGGAACGATGGTTTACCAAAACAAAGATTCCCTTTCCAATTTCACTTTGGTGCGCAGTTTCACCAACGAGATGAAAGAAATGGGTATGGAAGTCCATACGATCGATGGCCAATTATCGCTGATTTTAGCGGACAAGAAGCTCAGTGATATCTTCCAGATCAAAGAAGGAGAGAAACTCTACAATCTGCGACGCCTTCGGGGGTCTACGGTTCCCATCCTGTTTTCAGACACCTATTTATTCCCGGTAACTGCAATCACCGAGGATGTGCTTAAAGGATCCCTGTATGAATATTTGGGAAACAAGAATGTTTATTTCGATCACTTTGA
>JAKLGB010000068.1 GCA_022710895.1 Bacillota bacterium | reverse complement strand
CAATGCCCTGATGGTTCTGTACGCGACCATCGTCAACAGCCAGAAAGACGAATTCGTGATGAATCAGGAAAACCCTTTCGAATTCCGTCAGGAAAAACGGCCGAAGGTCGCCAAAGTTTATCCGTATGACGTTCCCCTCGATCCTGGAATTATCCAAATCGAGGACAACACCCTCAATCAGTACTATCTCGAACAAATCAAAAAATCCAATTACACCCGTTTCAAGACTCTTCGTGAAGCCGGAATCTCGCTGAGCGAATCGATCGACATCGTCTTCAAACAGATCAATAACATCACGAATGCCGTTTATGAGGACTATGTCCAGTCGACCTTTGATCCCGCCTCCGCCAAGGATTTACCGGAAAAGATCAAAGTTCACGAACAGATTCTGGATGTATTCCGCCGAATCGAGGACATCAAACGGGAAGACATGCGTCAATTGTCGACCAAAAAAGCAATCGCCCTTTTGGAACTTCGCAATCTTCAAGACGAGATGAAGAAGATCCGGGAAGCCGAACGACTGGAACAAGAGCGAATCAAAGCCGAGAAAGCAGCGGCCGAAGAGGCTGCCCGTTTGGCAGCCGAAAAGGCGAAGATCGAAAAGCAGAAACAGATCGAAAAAGCCAAAAAGATTCTGGAGGCGGCCGAAAAAGCTCGGAAAGAACGACTCGCCCGCGAAAAGGAAAGAGCCCGCCAGAAAGCTTTGGAAGAAAAGGAAAAAGCCAAACAGGACGCCATTCTTGCCAAACAGAAAGAAAAAGAACGGCTGGCCGAATTGGAACGGAAATCCCGCGAAGCCGAGCTGGCCTTGATCGAACAGGCCAAAAAGGAATTGGAAGAACGGCTCCGCAAACATCGCGAAGAAGAACGCCTCCTGAAAGAACGGGCAAAGATCGAACTGCAGGAAAAACTGGCCAAACAAAAAAGCGAACTTCAACCCAAGGCTCCTGCCAAGAAAACCGCCCCGAAACCGAAGGCGGCGAAGCAAACGGTTTCGGAAGAACCCGAAACGAAAGAAGAACCCGGAATCGAATCCTGAACACCTCAAGAATCGGCTGATGGGAAAAGAGGGATGAACCATGATCAAGAAAAAAATGACCATGTCGCTCGTCGCCCTGATCGGCGCTTCTTTGATGTTTATCGTGGCAACGTTCGCGTGGCTCACCGTTTCGGAATATGTCAACTCGGGCATCACCGTCGTCAACGTCAGCAATGCCGATACCACCGCGACCCTGCAAATGGCAGAAGTTGCGGAGGGTCCTTATACGACCGTTACTTCCTTGATTATTCCCTCTTCGGTTCCCGGTGATGTCTTCTATTACCGATTGGCCATCGAAAACACCGGCGAAGTCGCCCTCCTCACCTCCGTCTATTTTCGCGGATTCACCGACGCCGTCGGTCGTGCCGGTGGGGATCCGACCAACTTCAATAACGGTCAGACGCTTCGCGACATCTTGATCGTCGACTCCTATTACACCAACGATTCCGTCAACGTTCCGGCCGTCACTGGCCAGACCTTCAATGCTTTGATCGGTTCGCTGCCGATGGGCATCGGGTATGATCAGGCCGTCTTCGGCATCGCCGCCAACATTCCGCTCGCCGCCGCCGAAACCGAATATGTATATTTCAGCCTCACGGTTTCCGATGAGGCCGGAACCGACTACGAAAATTTGCGTCTGGCCATCAGCCAGATTCAAATTTCCTCGGTCAGTTCGTAGGTGATATCAATGAAACGTTCCGTTTTGATTATTACCCTCACCTCCGTTTTTCTCTTTCTTGCCTCGCTGGGAATGATCGCCTATACCTTGGGATGGATCGCCCCCTTGGACATCATCACGACCAATCATGTGGTGGTCGGCGACCTTGATTACACCCTTTCGGGAAGTTTTATCACCGATGAAACCATCATCGTCCCCGGAACCGAATTGATCGATACCCCCTTTGCGGTGGACAACGATTCCTCGATCTCCTCGATGCTTCGAATGCAAGTAACCTACACGGCTTATGCCTATGTCGGAGAAGTCCTGACTCCTTCCACCGTCATTTACCGAGGCGGTTCCACCGAAGCCCTGTATGTGGGTTTCGCTTCGGGCTTCGTTTGTCCCGAAGGGGAAGATTATTGGTATATGACCGATCTTGCCCACGTCTTTTCCGCCAACTCGGGGCCTCAGGATCTGATCCTTTCCCTCTATTATGATGGGGATAATACCACAATCGATTTCCAAGGACAGGATGTGACGGTCAAACTGACGATTCAGGTCTCCCAAGCGGATCATGTCAGCTGGACCACCTTGGCCGATTATGATTTCGCTACGGGGTATCCCAACCCTTGATGTTTTCCCCAACGGAGTCAATTTTTTGACTCCCTTGTTTTAGGAAGGAGGAGAACCGGATGAAAACCATGAAGAAGATCGGAAAGATCTTGTTGCAGACCCTTCCGTATTTGCTGTTCGCCGTTTCTCTTCTGTTGATTTTCGGAGTCGTTTCCGCTCTCCGAAACAATCAAACACCGACGGTCTTCGGGTATGGCGCGGCCGTGGTAAAAACCAAAAGCATGGAAACGACGATCATGACCAACGACATGATCTTCTTCCAAAAGGTCGACCCGGACACGCTTCTTGAGGGTGACATCATCATTTTCTGGAAACCCAACGCTTCCGATTCGATCACCGTCACCCATCGGATTCTCACCATTGTCGAGACTCCCACCGGTCGCCTGTTCACGACCCAAGGGGACAATAACAACGCTTCGGAAACCTGGGAAATCGGATTTTCCGAAAGTTTTGTCATCGGGAAATACGTGGGCAAATCCTCGGCCTTGGGATGGGCGTACTCTCGTTTTTATTCTTTGTTGGAAGGAACGGGAATCCAAATCATCTATCCGTTCATCATCATCATTTTCCTCTTGATCGGCGTGATGGAGGGAAAGACGATTTTGAAAGAGATGTCGGCCGCCAAAAAGAAGCAGATGGAAGCCGAGATGGCAGCCTTGGCCGCCGCCGAATTGGAACGTTTGCGCGCCGAACAGAAAGAACCACCGCAGGAATGACCGGGCGAACCCCGGTTTTGACTTTTTCGTAGGATGTGATCGTTTTGAAAATTACCATACTCGCAAGCGGATCCAAAGGGAACGCCACCCACTTGGAAATCGGATCGCTTCGCGTCCTGATCGACTGCGGGATCTCCTTGCGGCAAATTCAGACGCGGATGATCGAACAAGGACAATCCCTCGATCGACTCGATGCCGTCTTCTTGACCCACGAGCACGTCGACCACGTCTTCGGACTGGCCGCCGTGGCCCACAAGTTCAAGATGCCCATCTATATGACCGAAGGCACGATGCGGAACCTGTCCCGAAAGATCTCGGAAGGGCTGGATTCCCAATCGATTCGGATCATCCGCCCGGGCGATGTGATCCAACTCGATTCCGTCCTCGTCAAACCGCTGCCCGCATTCCATGATGCTTTGGAACCGTGCGGGTACAAGTTCGTCGAATCCGGAAAATCGCTCGTTTATCTGACGGACACCGGGTATTACCCCCAAGCCGCCTTCGATGCGATCCGCAACGCCGACATTTACGTGATCGAAGCCAACCACGATCCGGAAATGCTTTTGGATTCCGATCGTCCGTGGATGTTGAAACGGCGGATTCTCGACGATGAGGGGCATTTGTCCAATGAAGATTCCGCTTTCCTCATTGCCAGCGTTTTGGGCGAAAAAACCCAAAAGATCTTCTTGGCGCACCGCTCGCAGGAATGCAACACCAAAGAAAAATCGCTCGAAGTTTATCAGAAGGTTTTTTCCGAACAAGGATTGATTTTTGCCGATTACCATGTCGAATGCGCGGAACAGGATGTTCCGATGCCCATGACGGAGGTGTGAACATGACCCATGAAGAAATCGTCCAGAGCGTGATGTCCGAACATCTCAGTCTTCGGCCGGAAGAAATCCAGATAGTCGACCGGCTGAAGGGCGGCATGTCCAACAGCAACTACGTCGTCAAAGCCGATCACAAGTATTATACGTTCCGAATCCCGGGGAAAAACGCCCATGTGTTCGTTGATCGAACGATCGAGGAACACATCATCGAACTGATCCGTCCTTTGGAAATCGACGGCAATTTGTTATTGAAACTGGACCGAACGACGGGCTATAAAATCAGTCGGTACGTCGCCGGGACTCCGCTCATGATTGCCGATCCTGCGGCGGAATATGATCGCGCCGCCGAACTTCTCCACACCCTTCATCATTCCGGGCTGGTTGCCGAGAACGATTACGCCCCCTTCATCCGCCTTGCCTATTACGAGGATCTGGTCCGTCGCGAAGGGTTGACGCATCAGGATTCCTATTTCGACATTCGGGACCGGTTCTTCCGATTCAAGAATTGGCTTTTGGATTGGCCGACCGTTTTATGCCACAATGACGCCCAACCTTCCAACTTCATCGCCATTCCCGAGGGAAAACTGTTGCTGCTTGATTGGGAATTCGGGGGAAACAACGACCCGATTTACGACATCGCCTGTTATGGCAACAACGATTTTCAATATGCCATCGGTCTGCTCCCGGTGTATTTGCGCCGCGAACCCCGAAAAGAAGAATGGCTCCGGCTGTATTTGTGGCGTACGTTTCAGTGTTTACAATGGCACAACGTGGCCCTTTATAAGGCGGCCATCGGCTTGTCGGAGGAACTGCATCTGGATTTTCGCCTAATCGCCCAAGCTTACATCGACAAGGCCAACAAGCTTTTTGACGAAGCCAAGAAGTGGCAATGAAAAGCGTTTCAAGTCCGGGAAAAGATTGTCATTTGGACGGTCTTGCTGTATAATTAAAGATTGGGAATACGTAGTATATACCGAATAAACCATGAGGAGGTTGTTGTCATGACAACAAAGAAAGTCTATCTGTCGATGGACGGAAACCAGGCCGCGGCCCACTGCGCCTATGCGTTCACCGAAGTGGCCGGAATTTATCCGATCACCCCGTCGACCCCCATGCCCGAATATATCGACGCCTGGGCATCACAAGGCAAGAAAAACCTGTTCAACATGCCGGTCAAGCTGGTGGAAATGCAATCCGAAGGCGGCGCTGCCGGAACCGTTCACGGTTCGTTGGTCTCCGGTGCCCTCACCACGACGTTCACCGCGTCCCAAGGGCTTTTGCTGAAAGTGCCGAACATGTACAAAATCGCCGGCGAATTGCTCCCCGGCGTCATCCATGTCTCCGCCCGCTCGATTGCTTCCCATGCCCTGTCGATCTTCGGAGACCATCAGGACGTCATGGCCGTTCGGCAGACGGGGTTTGCCATGCTGGCCAGCGGGTCCGTTCAGGAAACGATGGATCTTGCCGGCGTCGCTCATCTGGCGGCCATCAAATCGAGTGTTCCGTTTTTACATTTCTTCGATGGGTTCCGCACCAGCCATGAAGTCGCCAAAGTCGAAGTCATGGATTATTCGGTGTTTGATCGTCTCCTCGACCGGAAATGCGTCGCCGATTTCCGCGCCCGCGCTTTGAATTCCGGCAATCCGATGATCAAAGGAACTGCCCAAAACGATGATGTCTACTTCCAAGGCGCGGAAGTTCAAAAGAAGTATTATGACGCCGTTCCGCAAATCGTCGTCGATTATCTGGACGAGATTTCCCAAGTCACCGGAAGGCCTTATCGTCCTTTCAATTATTACGGGGCTCCCGACGCCACCGATGTCATCGTGGCGATGGGCTCGGTCACCGAAGCGATCCGCGAAGTCATCGACTATAAGCTGAAACAAGGCGAAAAAGTCGGTCTTTTGGCGGTTCATCTGTATCGTCCGTTCTCCGAGAAACATTTCTTTGAATCGATGCCGGCCTCGGTCAAGCGCATTGCCGTCCTCGACCGTACGATCGAACCCGGCGCCCTCGGCGAACCGTTGTACCTCGACGTCCGCTCGGTATACTACAATAAAGCCAACGCCCCCGAAATCATCGGCGGCCGTTATGGACTCTCCAGCAAAGATACCACTCCTGCTCAGATTTTTGCCGTTTACGCGAACCTGCAGGGGGCTCTGAAAGACCATTTCACCATCGGCATCAACGATGATGTCAACCACTCCTCGCTGCCCATCGATCCGGAATCCCCGGACGTTGCCGATCCCGACACCACCGAACTGCTGTTCTTCGGATTGGGCTCCGACGGCACCGTCGGTGCGGTCAAGAACATTTCGAAGATCATCGGGGATTACACCGATCTCTATGGTCAGGCCTACGCTTCCTACGATTCGAAGAAATCGGGAGGCGTCACCCGCATGCATCTTCGTTTCGGGAAAAACCCGATCCGTTCCACGTATCTGGTCAACCAGCCGCACTTCGTTTCCTGTTCTCAGGAAGCGTATCTCTCCAAGTTTGACCTCATCGGCGGAATCCGTAAAAACGGCATTTTCTTGCTCAACACGACAATGACCGCCGATACGGTCGAGACCATTTTACCCAACGAAGTCAAGCGCATCCTTGCCAAGCGGAATATCCGTTTCTACATCATCGAGGGATCGCGACTGGCAAAGGAAATCGGCAATCCCAAGTTGATTTCCACGATCATGCAATCGGCTTTCTTCAAACTGAACGAGCAGATCATGTCCTACGATCACGCTCAGGATGTGATGAAAAAATTCGCCTTGAAATCCTTCGGACGCAAGGGTGAAGAAATCGTCCAAATGAACTATGAAGCCGTCGACCGCGGTGCCGACGGACTCATCCTCGTCCCCGTCAAACCGGAATGGGCTTTACTGAAAGACGAAATCGTCGATGACGGCAAGCGTCCCGCTTTTGTTAAAAACATCGCCGATCCTGTCAACCAGATCCGCGGATACGAACTCCCCGTTTCGGCCTTTGTCGGTTATGAAGACGGACACATTCCCCTCGGCACCTCCGCTTACGAGAAACGCGGCGTG
>JAKLGB010000067.1 GCA_022710895.1 Bacillota bacterium | reverse complement strand
CATAAAACGGGGTTAGGAACGCTTTTCTTTGATTCTGGAAGCCTTGGCGGACAACCCACGGATATATCCGAGATTGGCACGACGGACTTTTCCGGACCGGACGATTTCGATCTTCCCGATCATCGGGGAATGGACAAGGAAGGTTCTCTCGACGCCGACGCCGTAGGACATCTTCCGAACCGTGAACGTTTCGGAAACGCCTCCGCCCTGCTTCTTCAAAACCAGACCTTCGAAAGCTTGGAGTCTTTCGCGGTCGCCTTCCTTGATTTTGACCCAAACCTTGACGGTGTCTCCCGGGTTAAAAGCGGGATTGTCGGTCTTCAGGAATTCTTCGGTTACCTTGGCGATGAGCTGCTGTGACATGGTGGTCAACTCCTTTATGGTTTTCTTCCAAAGTTCATGGAACGGATCCAGCGGAACGTCGGGTGTTGCGATGATTTCTGCAGCGTTCTGTATTATATCATATTATGGGTGGCAAATCAATCTTTTTTATCGGCATTTTTGAGGAGATCGGGACGGCGTTCTTGGGTCCGTTTCAAAGCTTGTTCGCGACGCCATTTTTCGACTTCCTGATGGTTACCGCTGATCAAAACCTCCGGAACATCCATTCCCATGAAACTGCGTGGACGCGTATATTGCGGATATTCCAGAAGACCGTTATAGAAGGAATCCTGTTCGAAACTTTCATCAGAGGTCAAGACGCCGGGCAACAGGCGGG
Source organism: Bacillota bacterium (assembly GCA_022710895.1). Classification (GTDB taxonomy): domain Bacteria; phylum Bacillota_I; class Bacilli_A; order Izemoplasmatales; family Hujiaoplasmataceae; genus JAKLGB01. Next base: position 6,300 of record JAKLGB010000067.1, on the reverse strand, counting down.
AAACGCTGTCGACGATGGCCATGGCCCCGATTTCCCCGCCGGTCAGAACATAGTCGCCGATGGAAATTTCCTGATCCACCAACGTCCGGACTCGTTCGTCAAACCCTTCATAATGGCCGCATATCAAAATGAGATGGTCCATTTTGGCCAATCTTTTGGCCGTGTCCTGGACATAGGGTTCTCCCTGGGGGGTCAGCAGGATTTTGTGCGCGGTTTCAAGTCCTTGGATACTTTGCAGGGCGCGAAAAATCGGTTCAACCGAAAGCAGCATCCCCGGCCCGCCGCCAAAGGACGCATCATCGACTTTTTTGTGTTTGCTGGTGGAAAAATCCCGGAAATTGATCAGTTCGATTTCCACCGCTCCGATGTCCTGAGCATGCCAGATCATTGAAGTTCCGAACACATTGGTGAACATTTCCGGAAACAAGGTCAAGATCGTAATTTTCATAGGAGCCCTTCCATTTCGATGATTTCCACGGTTTTCGCGGACACATCCACCCGAACGATGAATTCGTCGCGGAAAGGAATCAGACCGAGAGTGGCATCGGATTTACGAACTTCCAAATAATCCCCCTGAGGGTAATTTCGGATTCCCGATACCGTTCCGAGGTCCTTTCCGTTTTTGATGACCCGGCACCCCAACAAGGATCGGGCGGAGAATTCGTCCGGAGACAATCCGCTCAGCGGTTCATCATCCGCATAAATCTGACATCCCCGATACCGCTCGACGAGGTTAATGTCTTCCATTCCCTCCAGCGTCAGTAAATCGAATCCTTGGTGGGGGCGGAATTTCTTGATTTTGACCGGAAGAAATGTTCCGTCTACCGCTAGATAAACCGGACGATCGGAGCGATATCTCTGGGATTGAAAATCGGTTTCGGAAAGCACTTTCAGTTCACCGCGGATTCCATGGGTGTTCACGATGGTGCCAATCAATATTTTCGCTTTCATCCGGTTTCTCCTTTCCCCCCGTCAAGGGGAAGATCAATGTCATTCTATCATACTTCGGTGTTGTTGACAAACCACAGAAACCTAGGTGTTTTCACCCGATCACGATTCGGCGGCGATTTCTCCGGCTTTTTGGAGAGCGGTCTTGGTAATTAACGGACCAACCAATTCGTAAACCAAGGTGGCGGTAAGAATGATGGCGCGAATCTTCGCTCCCATATCCGCATCCAAAACCTGGGACGCAATCAACGACAGACCGATGGCGACGCCGGCTTGAGGAATCAAAGTCCAGCCTAAATAACGAGAAATTTTTTGTTCCGCATGGGTCACTCGGGATCCCAGCCAAGCCCCGAGCCATTTGCCCACGACCCTGAAAAGAACATAAACAAGGCCGATCAAGCCAACCGCACCCAAAACAGACAGTTTCAGATCCGCGCCGCTCAAGACAAAAAACATCATGAAAATCGGCGGGGTCACAAAATAAACCAAACCGTTGACCTCTTCGTACTTGGAACTTAAATTGGCAAACAGACCGCCCAATGCCATGCAGGCCAACAAGGCCGAACCCCCGAAACGATCGGTCAAAAACACGGTCAAAAACACGAAGGCGGTGACGAGACTGATGCGGTTTCCGCGTCCGGTCCACCATTTGCAGGCAAGCGTCAGCAGCAAACCGAAAGCGGCTCCGATTCCCAAGGACAAAACGATTTCCCAAAGGGGTTCCAATATCTGCAGAATGATGGGTCGATTTCCCGAGACATTGCCCAAAGCATTGGAAATGGCGACACAGATTCCGAAAAACATGATCGCAGTCCCGTCGTCGATGGCGACGACGCTCATCAGCGTGTTGGTCAAAGGACCTTTGGCCCGGTATTGGCGAACGACCATCAGGGTGGCGGCGGGGGCCGTCGCCGCGGCAATCGCGGCCAAAACCAATGCGAACCGGATGTTGGTCAAATTGAACTGACCGACAATCCCAAAATAGACCAAAGTGGCGGCGAAAACGACAAGAACCGCAAGCATCGACTCGAAGACGGCAATGACGATCGGACCCGTTCCGACTTTTTTGAAATAGGAAAACTTCAGTTCATTTCCGATTGAAAACGCAATGAAACCCAGCGCAATGTTCGAAACCAAACCCATGGACGAAACGGCGTTTTCAGACAAAATCCCGAGGACGCTCGGACCGATCAGCAACCCCCCGACCAAATACCCGGTGACGTTTGGAAGATGAGCCAATTTTGCGAGTTTTCCAAACAGCAGTCCGGTTATCAAAAGGATTCCCGCATAAAAAAGAACTTGTAGATTCATAGTGAATATCGCCTCGGTTTACTTCTTGTAACCTTTGATTTGATCGATCGGCAAGGTGAAAACGATTCCGGTATTGGGACGGCTCAGGTCGCCGGCTACATGATCGATGATATCCATGACGATAGCGACCTGTTCTTCTTCCAGAGCCATCAAAAAGGTCCGTGATTCCGCACGGGGATTATCGAACAAAAATTTCAAGGAGCCGATAATGTCGCGGTCTTCATTTCCCGCCAAAACTCGTCCCATGCCTGTGCTGTCGATGATGGTGGCCCCTTTGATTCCGCGATCTTTCAACTGAACCAAAAAAGTTTCTTGAAGTTCTACTTTATTCATCACATAGACTAAAAGTTTCATTAATGATCACCTTTCCTGCGAATCGGAATTGAACGCATTCCCGATTGCATGCGTACGAGTGGGGATAACGAAGCGGATAAAGTCGAGGAAACGCGATTGCCAGAACAATTCGGTGTGTCTTCCTTGGGGGTCGATCACGGAATATAGATGTTCTTCATCGAGCCCTTTTTCCAATAGAATTTTACGCATTCGTTTGGCGTCTTTGAGCAATCTCAGGCGGATGGCTCCGTCCTCTTTGGCGCCCATGTCAAGGTAAATTTTCGGAAGGCCGTCGAAAGTTTTGGATTGAAAAAGCGTGAAAAGCGGTTCGCGGACGATCCAGTAGGCGGGAGAAAACGCGCCGACGATTCCGAAGATGTCGGAGCGCCACGCACCGAGAAACAGGGAAATGTTTCCACCGCAAGAACTTCCGAACGTCCCGGTGTTTTCCCGATTCGGAAGGGTCCGATATCGGGAATCGATGGAAGGCTTGAGGGTGTCAACGAGGAATTGGGCATAAGGAAGGGCGTTGGGAACGAACAATTCTCCTCGAAACAGCCGACGGATTTCTTTCTCTGCACGCGAGTCGATGGCGTGGGTGTATTCGGGAACCCGGTTTTCCTCGTCGGTATCGATGCCGACGACAATGATGCCAATCCCGGTTTCAGTTTCCCATTCCGTCATCAACCGCGATATATCCCAGGAGTAACCGCTGTAGGGGGAGGGATTGTCCATATTTTGCCCATCGTGCATGTAAAGAACCGGGAACCGTCGGTTCACATCCTTATCATAGGCGGCCGGCAAATGAATCCGAAGCGTACGTTTCCGGTTCCCTTGTTGAGGGGAAAGGATTTCTTCGATGATCAGTTTTCCCATAAATAACCTCCATAAAGCGTATTCATTATACTCTTTTTTTGCTCTCCTCGCAACCAAAACCAAATCAAGAATTACGGACAAGGATTACTTTCGGATTGTTCGGCGCTTCCCTAGGAAAAATGGTATAATGAATACAGATGCATCCGGAAAGAAAGGGAATAATTATGTCTGTCAAACTTAACGATGCCGCCCGCGGCCTTGTGTCCAAATACGCCTCGTCCATTTCGCAATCCACTCCGCTCAATGATTACCCAAGACCGCAAATGCAGCGATCCGAATGGATCAATTTGAATGGGTGGTACGATTATGTGATTTTGGATCGTCAAATGGCTTTTCCCGACCAATTCACCGGAAAAATCCTTGTTCCGTTTGCGGTGGAAACGGCAGCCTCGGGTGTCCGGAAAAGCATTACCCCGGATGAGAAAATTTGGTATCGCCGATCCATCGAGGCTCCCGAACTGGCCGAAAACGAACGCATGATTCTCCATTTCGAGGCAGTGGATTATGAAAGCGAAATCTTTCTAAATCAACTCCGCATCGGCAAAAACACCGGTGGATATCTGCCTTTCGAGATCGATGTCACCGAGTTCGTGACGCCCGGAATGAACGAATTGATCATCGGCGTCACCGACCCCACCGATCAAGGCTCTCAGGAACGCGGAAAACAGGTTCTGGATCCCAAAGGAATCTGGTATACCGCGACTTCCGGCATCTGGCAAACGGTATGGTGCGAAATCGTCAATGACATCCGAATTGCGGACCTTCGGATCATCCCTGATCCGGACCGTTGTTTGGTTCGTATCAAACCGACGGTCACGACGCTCGAGGAAATCAAATTGACTCTGTCGATTTTTTCCAAAGGAAAATTGATCCGTCGCATCGCAGCCAAGCCGGACTGTTTCAATGAGATCGAACTTCAGGATTTCCTGTGGTGGTCCCCGGAAAACCCCCATTTGTACGATATCAAAATCGAGTTAAGCCAAAACGGAATGATCAAAGATACGATCCGCAGTTATTTCGGAATGCGGAAATTTCACATTGCCAAGGACGAGGAGGGGATTCCTCGCTTATTTATGAACAATCGGCCGTATTTCCAAGCCGGAGTACTCGACCAAGGGTATTTCCCCGAGAGCGGACTGACTCCCCCTACCGATCAAGCCATGATTGATGACATCCAAACCATGAAGTCGATGGGTTTCAATATGCTTCGAAAACACATCAAAGTCGAACCTTCCCGATGGTATTATCATTGCGACCGGTTGGGAATGTTGGTTTGGCAGGATATGCCCTGTGGCGGAAAAGGAAACCCTACTCCGTTTTTTGCGGTGGTGATTCCGAATATGGGCATCCGCATCAAGGACGATCATTATCGCTGGTTCCGCCGGGATGACCCGCAAGGGCGCGCGGAATACCAGTCCGGATTGCATGGGATGATCGACCATTTGTTCAATCACCCTTCGATCTGCTGTTGGGTGCCCTTCAACGAAGGTTGGGGTCAATTCGATGCCAAGCAGACCGCCGAGTTCATCAAACAGATGGATCCTTCCCGGTTCGTCGACCACGCCAGCGGTTGGTATGACCAAGGCGGTAAAGACTTGATCAGCATTCACAAGTATGTTATGAAGGTGCGAAAACCGCGCACCGACAAACAACGGCCTTTCGTCCTGTCGGAATTCGGGGGATACAGTCTCATCCTTCCCGACCATGTTTGGAATCGCGAACAAAGCTTCGGTTATCGGATGTATTCATCCTCTGCCGATTTGACAAACGCCTATGCGGATCTGATGAAGAACCAAATCCTCCCCTTGGTCCGCAAAGGATTGTGCGCCACGGTTTACACCCAGTTGTCCGATGTCGAAACCGAAGTCAATGGTTTGCTGACCTATGATCGCACCGTGGTCAAAATGGAAATCGAAACGGTGCGTTCACTCAACGAAACGCTCATGAATAGCTAAAAAAACACGATGGCGGGAATTTCCCACCGTCGTTTTTTGATGCATCCGTTTCAATAGAACCAAAGGGACAAGGCAATCAGGATTTGAGCGGCATAATAGGTCGAGAGGTTGGCGATGATGAAGGCTTTATTTTCGTTTTGACCTTTGAAATAGATTTGCGAGAGGATCAAATCGGAGAGCGCGAACAAAACCGCACCGATGAACAGAAGGGTGGAAAACGGATCGAACCCGTTGGCTAAAGCATGGAAAAACGCCTGCCCTACCATCAAAAAAATCAATGCGGAATACACCATACAGGGAATGACGGATTTTTCCCATGTGAGCTTCATGGCTTTTCCCGCCCAATAAACGAGCCCGCTCACAACGAGAGAAAAGAAAATGGCCCAAACGTGGAATGTTCCGATCACTAGAAGCGCGGAATAATAAAACAGATGTCCAACCGAAAAGGCGGCTACGCCCCCCAGGATGATCCGGGAATCTTCGGTATGGGGTCGGAGCGGACGGAGAGCCAAAAACACATCACCCAACAACCCGCATACCAACCCTGCCCCTAACAGAAAGCCCACGTTGAGCAGGGTCAAACCTTCGGCTTCCCCCAATATCCAATCGATCGTTCCGATGGTGTCGGAAAGAACAGACAACAGTAAAGCGATAAATCCGAAACTGGCCAAACCTTTCAAAAAAATCGCCAACAACGGTTTCTTGGACACTTCAACAAAGATGAAGAGTCCCACCAGAAGGATGGCGCAAATCAACGCAAATGGGACCATGGTTTACCTCCACAAAAATGGGCCTGCAATTTCTTGCCTTCATTATATCAAAACGGGGTCAAAGAAGAAACTAGTTCTCGAATTTTCGCCCGGAAAAGAGTATAATG
>JAKLGB010000066.1 GCA_022710895.1 Bacillota bacterium | reverse complement strand
GCTCCTTATGGGCGACTATCCCACCATTCATTATATCACAGAATCCCCCAAAGAAAGAAAGGTTTCCAAAGCGCAAACGGGCCTTTCTTTCTCTTTCAAAAACATTTGTAAAAACTTGCATTTTAAAAAGTGATTTGTTATAATGTAATAGCCGACAAAAACAGAGCCCGACGGAAGGGTAGCGAAGTGGCTAAACGCGGCAGACTGTAAATCTGCTCCCTCTGGGTTCGGCGGTTCGAAACCGTCCCCTTCCACCATCTCGGCCAAGCAATCGACAGACCTTCGGGTTTGTCGATTTTTTGTTTCATCCCCCCGTGGACAACCGACGAAACATCCGCTACAATGGAATCGAGGGGGGATCTGAATGAAACCGAAATTCAGTTTGATGTTGGGTGTGACTCTGGGTTTGACCTTATACTGTGCGTTGGCGATTCCGATGTATTACCTGGAAGGCGAGTCCTTAAATGATCATCCCGTCATCGGAGCGTTGTATTTCTACTTCATCGCTTGGCACGCGGGGATCGTCCTTGCGGCAGTGCTGTTTCAGTGGCTGGGGTTGTGGAAAAAGCAAAGATGGCTCATCAATCTGGCCATCGTACTGATGATCGTGGGGATGGTCGAATTGTCTCTACTGATTTATCCGGTCATCTGCTTGTTACCATTGATCCTGCTGGATATGTTTGCCAAGTTTCCCAAAGCCGAATGAAGAAAAGCCCGTCGGGAAAACCGACGGGCTTTTAAAAGGGCAGAACCAAATTCGTTTGATACAGTTTTACCGTTTCCGCCATAGTGGCGATTTCTTTCTCGGATAACGGCGGAACATCGACCTTTTCCTGATCTTCGGATCGATAACGCAACGGTCGTTTGTAAGGATTCAGGACGTAGCGGGGAACGATCGGAAGTTCTTGGGCCATCCGGACCAGGTCTTCCAAAGACAACTGCGGAATGACCGTGGTGCGGACCTCAAAGGCCTGATTGGCCTTGAGGAGGAGGTCGATCGTCGTCAGAACCAATTGCGGATCGACGTCTTCGTTGGTGATTTCCGCATACCGGTGAGCGGGAGCTTTGTAGTCCACAGCGAAGTAATCGACAACCTTGGCTTCCAAGATGCGTTTGATGGCCTCCGGGCGAGATCCGTTGGTATCGATTTTGACCAGATAACCCAGATTCCTGATTTTGGCACAAAAGGGAATGATATCATTGTACAAGGTCGGTTCTCCGCCGGAAATCACCACGGCGTCGATCAGTCCCTGACGGCGAAGCAGATAGTCGTCGATTTCATCTTGGTTGAGCAATTCGTTGAAGTCCTCGATCAATGCGCGGTTATGACAATAGAAACAATTGAAGTTGCAGCCCGGAGAGAAGAGGACCGTGGCGATTTTTCCCGGGTAATCGATCAGGGAAGTTTTGACGATCCCCGCAAAGATCATGCTCTGATGGCCTCGACGGGGAGGGGTTGAATGTCATCTTTGATGACATATTGAACGCGGTCTTTGTATTCTTCTTTCTTCCCCTTGTTGAAGTTTTGAACAGGACGCAGATAACCGACAACGCGGGTATAGACCTCCGCCGGTTTTCCGCAGGTTGGACAGGTGAAATGCTCTCCGGAAATGTATCCGTGTTCGTTGCAGATCGAAAAGGTGGGCGTGATGGAAATATAAGGAAGTTTGTATCGGGTGAAGATTTTCCGGATCAGTTCCTTGGTCGTTGCCGTGTCTTTGACCCGTTCGCCCAAATACAGATGCAACACGGTCCCGCCGGTGTACAGGGACTGCAGTTGATCCTGCATATCCAAAGTTTCGAAAATATCATCGGTGAATCCGACGGGGAGTTGCGATGAGTTGGTGTAATAGGGTTCGTCGTGACCGGCGGTGATGATGTCCGGGAACCGTTCTTTGTCTTGTTTTGCCAACCGATAACTGGTGCCTTCGGCCGGAGTGGCTTCGAGGTTGTAATAGTGGCCGGTTTCTTCTTGGATATCCTTGATTACATTCCGCATGTAGTCGAGGGTCTTGACCGCGAATTCCTGTCCCTGCATCGTGGTGAGGTTCACTTCGCGCCCGAAGAGATTCTGAATGGCTTCGTTCATGCCGATCAAGCCAATCGTATTGAAATGGTTGAACCAATAGGAACCGTTTTTCAGTTTGATGTCGGCGAGATAGGCGGCACTGTAGGGATACAACCCTTTGGCGGTTTGTTCCTCAACGACCTTGCGCTTGATTTCCAAACTCTTCTTGGCGATGTTCATGGTTTCCCACAGACGGGTGAAAAACTCCGATTCCGTGCGAGAGAGATAAGCCAAACGAGGGAGATTGACGGTGACCACCCCGATGGAACCGGTTAAAGGGTTGGAACCGAATAACCCGCCGCCGCGTTTCCGCAATTCGGAAGTGTTCAGCCGCAAACGGCAGCACATCGAAAGCGCGTCTTCGGGAGAAAGATCGGAATTGACATAATTGGAAAAATAGGGGATGCCGTATTTGGCGGTGATTTCCATAAATTTTTCGATGACCGGGCTGTCCCATTGGAACTCCTTGGTCACATTGATCGTGGGAATCGGGAACGTAAAGACGCGGCCCTTGGCGTCCCCGTTCATCATCACTTCGCAAAAAGCGGTGTTAAGCATGTCCATTTCGGCTTGGAACTCCCCGTAGGTTTCCCCCACCAATTTGCCCCCGATGATCACGTTTTGATCTTTTAGAGTCGATGGACAGATGATGTCGAAAGTTAAGTTCGAAAACGGACATTGAAATCCCACGCGGGTAGGAACGTTTAAATTGAATATGAACTCCTGGAGCGCTTGTTTGACCCCGCGATAATCGAGTTTGTCATAGCGGATAAACGGAGCGCCGTAGGTATCGAAAGACGACCAGGCTTGCGCTCCGGCGGTTTCGCCTTGGGTCGTGAAGGTGGAATTGACGATTTGCCCCAAGAAAGAGCGGAAGTGTTTCGGAGGATATGATTCAACCTTCCCCGGAACCCCGCCGAAGCCCTTCATTAATAATAAACGCAAATCCCAACCGACACAATAAGCCCCGAAAAAGCCAAGGTCATGAATATGAATATCGCCTTGTTGGTGAGCGTTCCGAACGTCATCGGGGTAGATCTCGTGAAGCCAATAGTTCTTAGTGAACTGTTCGCGAACGTAATTATTCAAACCGTTGATCGATTTTTGCGTATTGGCATTTTCGTTGATTTGCCAGTCGCGATCGTTCAAATATTCGGTGAACATGTCGATGGTTGCGCCGATCAGGGCGTTAGCTTCACGCGAAGCGCGTCGTTTCTCCCGATAGAGGATGTATGCCTTGGCGGTTTTGGCGTGACCGTTCTCGATGAGGACCTTTTCGACGATATCCTGAATGCCTTCGACTTCGGCGATCCCGTTGGGGAATTTTTGGTCCGCCATCCGGACCACTTCTTCGGCAAGGGTCTCCGAAAGCGAAAAGTCAGTTCCTCCGACGGAACTGGCTGCTTTAAAAATGGCAAGGACGATCTTCTCTTTCCTAAAAGGAACGATGGTCTGGTCGCGCTTGATGATTTGCTTTGGCATGGTGGTTCTCCTCCGGCAGCGAATATGAAGTATCATCATCATAAAGGAAGGGAAAAAGATTGTCAAGGGCTCAAATCAAAAATAAAATGGTGAAAAAACCAATGAAAAGATGGCAAAATGCCAAGTCTCGGGATTCCAAGCGAATGAATAGTTTTTGTAAAAAAAGAATTCATTTTTGAATCGTTTGGGATCGACCAGAGATCATTAAGGGCGGATTTATCGTCGATCGATACAAAAAAACCGAAGTATCAAATGGTTATCGGAAGTCGAGCATATGAATCCAATCGTGTAATTAATCAATTATCAAATAGATGCTCGGAAAAAACCTCAACAATGAAACATCACTAATCGTCTAAATATGGCCATTTTCCGGATATTAGCTCTGGATTTGATTGTCGTATCTATTCTATTTGGTGTTGAATGATGAGATCGGACGAATCCGAATAAAGATAAAAGTAAGGATTAGTGGACCCCCGGGGAATCATTTTGGAAAAAACACAAAGCTGATGACGATTGGATTGAGGATTTTTGGATATCCATCCGGTAAAAAAACGTTCCTTTTTCGATTTGTCGGCATTTTAGTCTTAAAAGAGCGATAATATAGCCTTCGGTAAAATAAAATTTAAAATCTCTAAATCTGGGCCTTAAGTAATCAAAAAAATTTCGATTTGTGCTCTTTTTTACCCTTTTTTCATTCTGTTATTTATGTTTTTTTCAATGGTTTGCGACACTCATTTGAATGGAAGGCTTTTCCCAAGGATTTGAGTTGCTTTTCCGGCTAAATAAATATATAATGATTACGCCGAAAACCAAGGGAGGAGGGATGCCATGGAACGGGAAATATTCAAGTATAAATTGTTCTTCTTTGTTCGATATATCGGAGACGCTTTCTTTTATCCGTTTATGTCCATCTATTTTATCTTCAAAGGCCTCTCCGAAGAACAACTTGGTTGGATTCTTGCCATCACTCCCATCACCACGATCATTGCCAATCCTGTTTGGAACTGGATCGTAAAAGACTCCCGGATTTCCCAAACGGTCTTGAAATTCATGACGGTCATCGAAGGACTCTTGATTATTCTGATCACCCGTGTCAATGGGTTCGAATTGTTTGCTTTGATCATTGGCTTGATCGGTTTGCTCTGCAGCCCGTTCATGTCCATCCAAGATGGCTTCGCGGCCACGTATGCCTTGAACAACCACATCGAATTCTCGCAATTGCGGATCTACGCTTCTATCGCTTATGTTCTCGCCACCACCGTGGCCGGGTTCACCGTCCAGTATTTGGGGTACGAGATTCTCTTTCTGTTATCGGGGGCTTTCTTTCTGGTGACGGCGGGGATCGCGTGGTGGATAAAACCCTTGGAAAAACCTTCCAAAGTCAAAAGTCGTCCGAAGCGCGATTTGCGGGCCTTAATCACCAATAAAAATTTTCTAAAATACCTGCTTTTCTATACGCTGACCGTCGGAGCGATCCGAATCGGCGATTCCTTTTTCGGTGTGTACATCACTGACCAAAAAGGTCTGAGCACCCTGGGATGGGGATTGGTTTACTCGGGATTTGTTTTCTTTGAAGTTCTGGTTTTGCGATATCTTTCCATCAAAGGCGGTCTGATAGACGAGAAGAAATTGTTCTTGTTTGCCGTATCGATCCTGCTTTTCCGTTTCCTCACCTATTCACTGGATCTTCCCCTTCCGGCCATTGTGGCCTTTACGATGCTCCGGGGCGTATCTTGGGGGGTATATATTTATACCCATATTCGCTATCTATCTAAAATCGTGCGCGTGGAAAACATCACTGCCGCGATTCTCATCGTTACCCTCCTTTATTCCATCTTTGCCGCCGTCGGAAGCATGTTCGCCGGTGCGATCATCGAAAGATTCGGGTATACGATTTTCTTCCTTTCGCTTTCAGGGTTAATTTTGGCCGGACTTGTTTCCTTCCTGATTTTGACTCCAAAAGTGAACCAAATGCAAAACAACGAGTAAATCGGAGGAATCAATATGTTGAAAGTCACCAATGTAGAATTGAACTTCGGCGGACGAAAATTATTCGCCGAAGTCAATTTGGAGTTTACCAAAGGCAATTGCTATGGCATCATCGGTGCCAACGGTGCCGGGAAAACAACCTTTTTGAAAATCCTGACAGGGGAGATTGAACCCAACCGCGGAGAGGTATGGATGGATCCGCATAGCCGGCTTTCGATCCTAAACCAAAACCAAAACGCGTTTGATGATCTCACGGTTTTGGATACCGTGCTGCGCGGCCATCAGAAACTGGTTTCCATCATCGAAGAGAAGGATCGTTTGTACGCGGCGGAAGAGTATTCCGAAAAAATCGGAATGCGATTGGCGGAGCTCGAGGGTGAGTTCGCTGAGTTGGACGGATGGAACGCCGAGAGCGCGGCGGAAACATTGCTGACGGGTCTGGGCCTCGATTCCGCAAAATTTCGTCGCCGAATGGGTGATATGGACGCCCGCGAGAAAGTCAAGGTCCTTCTGGCTCAAGCCTTGTTCGGAAATCCGGAAATCTTGTTGCTGGACGAACCGACCAACAACTTGGACCCGATTTCCGTTCGGTGGTTGGAAAATTTCCTGATCAATTATGAAAATACGGTTTTGGTCGTGAGCCACGACCGTCACTTTCTCAATGATGTTTGCACGCACATCTGTGACGTGGAGTATGGAAAAATCCATCTCTATCCCGGAAACTATGATTTCTGGTACGAATCGAGTCAATTGGCTGCACGGCAGGCCAAGGAACAAAACAAGAAATCGGAACTTAAAATCAAAGAATTGGAAGATTTCATCCGCCGATTCAGTGCCAACAAATCCAAAGCCAAACAGGCAACTTCCCGTAAAAAGGCTTTGGACAAAATCGTGCTGAACGACATCCAACCGTCCTTGCGTCGGTATCCGTTCATCGATTTCCAACCCGCACGGGAGGTCGGAAACGAAATCCTTGCCGTGGAAAACCTGACCAAGCCCGGCATCTTTGAAAACGTTTCGTTCTCGGTCCGACACGATGAAAAGATCGCGTTCTTATCCCCGAATACCAGAGCCCTCTCCGCATTGTTCGCCATCCTTTCCGGCCAAGATCAGGAGTATACGGGATCTTTCAAATGGGGAATCACCACCTCTCAGGCCTATTTTCCGCAGGACAATCAAAAATATTTCGCAAAAGAGATGCCCTTAATCGATTGGGTGCGGCAGTTCACCGGCATCGAACAATCCGAGACGGTTGTCCGCGGGTGGCTGGGGCGGATGTTGTTTTCCGGGGATGAAAGTCAAAAGTCCTGCAAAGTGCTTTCCGGGGGCGAAAAGGTTCGTTGCATGTTCATCAAAATGATGCTTTCGGGAGCGAACATTCTCTTGATGGACGACCCGACCAATCATCTGGATTTGGAATCGATCACCTCGCTCAACCAAGGCATGCAACGATTCAAGGGCAATATTCTTTTCACCAGCCATGACCAAGAATTGTTGGACACGGTGGCCAACCGCATCATCGTCATCGATCGAACGGTCGTTTTTGACAAGATGTGCAATTACGAAGAATACATCGATGCCATGGAACTCAATCGGTAAAAAAAACCGAAAAACTGAAATGAACCCCAAAAAGTAGACATGTGAAAAAAACTGTCTACTTTTTTCTATTTCTGCGACGTTTGGTGTTATAA
>JAKLGB010000065.1 GCA_022710895.1 Bacillota bacterium | reverse complement strand
AGTCGTTGAGTAGGTCGGTCCATTGACGTTTCAGATCAATCAAGTATAAACCTTCTTCTTCATAAACTCCCGAATCCATTACGGCGTAATTCACGGGCATATGACAAATCCCCAGTCGGTATTGGATAGATGCTCTCCAAGTAGACAAGGAAGCAATCGTATCTTCGAGAAACTCGGTCTGTTCCTCGCGGTATGCGTCAAAATGTGCCGTTCCGTAATACTCCCACCAGTCATCGGGATGATCCTCTCCCAAGTCAAGAACGACAAGAAAAACCGGCCCGAGAGAAACCGTATAGAAGAATTTCTCATCCTTTGACCCAACATACTTGTGGAGAAGAGAGGCCACATCTCCTTTGGTTTCGTGATTACCCCTTGCATAGACGACGGGATGCGATCCACAGGTGATCCCATGGGCCAGTTCAAGAATCAATTCGATGTCCCCGGGTTCTTCCAGATGAGAAGCAATGTCCCCGGCAAGAATCAGGAAATCCAGTTCTTCGCCGAAATAGGTTCCCGCGGCGATGGCAGAACGTAAATATTCGTGAGAATCCGACAAGGTGTAATAATTCAACCCGTCACTGACGTCGACGGGATAAAAGTCGAGCGTTTCCGATACAGTACCGCCGTAGACCCCCGAGTAAGGTCCGCGATAAAGGATCTGACGAGAGCGAATGGAGTAACTCCCAGCCCCATCAAGGACATTCATCGGAACAACGACTTTATGGACCGTAGTTTCGGAATTCAGACTGCCGGCGTATAAATCAGAATAGATGACTCCGTCGATTTCGACTTCTCCCGTGGCGTTCGCTGAGGTGGTCCAAACAATCTGGTACTCCTCTTCCACGGCGTAAACAACCGGATGACAAACGATCGAAAGGAGGCGAAGGTTAAACGTCAGGATGATGATCGATACGAGAACCAATCCCAACAATCCTGCTTTAAACCAAAGGGCTTTGGCCATCTTCGAACGGGGATAGTAAAAAATAAGGAAAATGGCAAAATCAATGACGACGAACCACGCGAGAATATACCCGAAACTGCGCAGGATATAATGAAGGGAACCGATTCCCAAGTACAACATATAAAACAAGGGAAGCGCAAGGACGCCTCCGGCAATCGCAAAGCCGAGAAACCACCCGCGAGACTTCGGCCGGAGAACGGCTAGTAGGCAACTGGCGAGGGCCAGAGTGGTCAATAGGGCAAAAAGCAGGTACGAGAGCCACGACACACCGAACATTCCTTCGATTCCCGACCAGATGGACCGCATCGCCAAAAACAGAGTGAAATCAAAAACAGTGAGAACAACTGCCAAAATGCGTTTCATGTCAAACCTCCTGACCAATCTCTACGATAGATGAAAGGATCTTGTTTTCATTATACCTCAAATCATCCGGTTTTTTCTCGGCAACCCAAAAACCCATGGATTTATTTGACAGCCAATTTGTGAAAGAAGGCAAAAATATTTTTCAAACAACCTATTGACGTCCGAAAAAAATGATGTTATATTGAACGTAGTTCAAATGTGAGGTGGATCCCGTGAGAGCAATCGACAACGTTAAAATCCTTCTGCTCAACACCGCCAAGGAAGTCATTCGCGACGAAGGATTGTTGGACTTCAACATCCGTACGATTGCCAAGCGGGCAGGGGTATCCGTCGGAACGGTGTATAATTCTTATCCTTCCAAATCCGAACTTGTCTTCGAAACGATGGAATCCCTCCTCCGTGAATGCGTCTCCTACATTAAGAAAGATTCGGGTACGGATCTTTTTGCCGAATTCCGCGAAATCTATTTTGCCATTCTCGGATATTTCGGCCTGTTCAAAGGCGATATTATGGACGATTTGGCCGCCCTCGCAACCTCCAAGGATAAACCCCAGCCGATGGTTCGCCAATCCCATATGATGATTTTTAAAGAGACTTTTTTCCGGATTCTCCAAACCCATCAATCCGAAATCGATCCTGTCGTCTTTGAGCGCTTCGGGATAGATAAAATCATCGAGATGATTCTCACCTTATTCACCACCCAACTGCGTAAAGGGGAGAAGAATTACGAATTGATCGACTACATTCTGCGTCAAACCCTTGCCCGGAAGCCATAATCTTAATAATTATCAACCAGAGCACTGCAAAGTGCTTTTCAAATGAACATATATGAACATTGTTCAAATAAACGGTTTCGGTTCTTCTTTCCACTGTCAACGAATCGTCCCAGTTGGGACTTTCGCATAGATGTCAAGGAGGAAAACATGAACGTCGAGTCGTACCGTCTTTTCGCTTTTTCGGTTTCATATCCGATGGCCATCGTCGACTTCATCCCCGTGATCCTTTTCATGATCGCGATGGGGTATGTCATCAAAATGGCTCACGGTCGGATCAAAACCATTTTTTTCGCTATTCTTTCGGGAGGAGTGTTCGTTGCCTTTCTCGGAGGGCTGGCCAAATGCACGTGGAAACTCATCTACGCCCACGGCATCGATTTTGTCCCGCTCAATACCGCATTTGTGATTTATCAAACCACGGGGTTTTTCCTGATTTCCATCGGCGTCATCGCTTTGTTGGTGGCCGACGGAAAATCGAGGAAGAAAGCCGTCAAGATGCAGGCATCGCTGCTTCCTCTGCTGATTCTTTCTACGGTCGTGGTGATGGAAAAACCGGGGTTTTTGTGGTACATCGCCATGGCCATCTTTACTTGCGTTTATTTGATTTCACTATCCATTTTGGCATTTCGGAATCGGAAAATCGGGACGGGATTGCTCTTTTTCGCTTCCATGGTTTTCATGTTCGGAATGGTCGGTCTTCGCTCGCGTTTTGACGAAGGGGGTGCTTGGGAACAAATCAACTGGGTCGCACAGATCTGCAACTCCATCACCCAGTTGCTGCTTCTGATTCCCTGTTATCGTCTATCCAAGGTCCTGACTCCGGTCTGTCCGGCATCGGTAACTAATTGAGAATCAAGGCTTCAACCAAATAAAGGAGGAACCGCATGAGCGGAATTATTGCCTATGGGGTGTCGATCCCGAAGTATCGGGTCGACGCCAACGAGATTTGGGACGTCTGGAAAAACGTCTCCAAAGAAATCCTTCAGAAAATGGGAATGAAGGAACGGACCGTCACCGGTCCGGATGAAGATCCCATCACCCTCGGCGCGGAGAGTGCCCGCCGCTGTCTCAAACAAGCTGGCATTTCGGAAAAAGATGTGGACGGATTGATTTTCGCTTCCGAAACCAACCCGTACGCGACCAAAGCCGCCGCCACCGTTCTTCAGGATATCCTCGGCTTGAAGAAAACCTGTTTCGTTACCGATGTTCAAAACTCGCACCGCAGCGGTTTCGATGCCATCCGCATCGCCAAATCGCTGATCGACTCCGGGACGTGCCGAAAAGTCTTGGTCATTGCCGCGGACTGCCTCAACCAGTATATCTCTCCGGGTCATGTTTATGAATACGCCGCGGCGGCGGGAAGTTGTTCCTTGTTGCTGGGAACCGAAGGCGTAATCGCCGAAATCGACGATATGCGGTTTGCTTCGGAAGACAAACCCAACTGGTATCGTCTCACCGGAGAACGTTTCCTGCAACTGGGCGCGGGGTTTGTGGGATACATTTCCAACTGGGGACTGATGGATTCTTTAAAAGTGTCCTGGGCGGATTTTGCGAAGGCCAACGGCGTCGCCCCCGAAGACTATGAGTTTATTGCCCTTCCCCAAGGCACCGTCGTCCAGTCTTTTATGTCCAGCGGAGCGATCAAATGTGATCCCTACTCGGCCATTCCGTATGTAATATCGGAATCCACTGGGGATATGGGATCCGCGACGGTCCTCGTCTCGTTATGCAATATCCTTGATCTGATCGATGATGGGGACAAAAAGATCCTGGCCGTCGGTTATGGTTGGGGAGACGGATCGGCGGTCATGGGGTTGACGACGACCCCAGCCATCGGATCGGTGGAAAACCGCCCCGTTGTCATCCCTCTGCTCGAAAACAAAGAAATGCTTCCCTACGCAAAAGTGCTGAAATATGAAAAGAAGATCGACCGTAATACTAAAGGTCTATCTTCCTACTACTGAGACGGAGATGGCGACGATGGAAAAGAAAACGAAAAAAGTCGTAGTCTTGAGTTTCGCGATTACCGATCGCGGGTATCCCTATGATACCCCGTGGCGCAAAATCACCGTGGACGCCTTCACCAAATGCCTCGGGCAAACCCGTCTTCGCGTTGAGGACATCGAATGCGGATCCGTTGCCTACAACGAAAGAACCATCTCCGAGGCCGCGCTCGGAACGCAGGTCGCGGATTGCCTCGGCTTACCGATGAAATGTTCGATGACCCCCGTTTCCCACGCCTGTTGCGGCGGAGGGATGGCTCTGTACAACGTGTGGCATTACATTGCCTCCGGTCGTTATGATGTCGGTTTGGTCATGACGATGCAGTGTTCCGATTTATTCGATTCGATGGAAGCGATGAATCCGATCGGGAACCATTCCGATTATGACTACATGTTGGGATTCTCCCATGTCGAATACAGTTATCTCCGCGATTACCTCTATCGGGAAAAATACGGATATGATGTAACTCCTTCCGCCAAATGGTCCCAGATTTGCCATAAGTTCGCCCGTTTGACTCCCGGTGCGACCGAATATGGGAAGGATATGCCCTCTTATGCGGATTTGTCCGCAGTCTCCGACGAAGGGGAACGGGCGCGAAGTGCCACGGCCCGCGGATCGACCGCGACCGCAACGATTCTCGTTTCCGAGGAAAAAGCGCGCGAACTGGGAATTGTCGATCCGATTACCTGTTATGTTTCCTATGCGTTTCGTCCACCTTACATCGGCAATCATTTCTTCTATGCGGGCGATCCATCTTATGTTCCTTTCGACATCGCCGAACAGCCGGCCATCATGGAAGCCGCCAAGGAAGTTTATCGGGATGCGAAAATCACACCCGAAGACATTGACGTAGCCCTTGTGCATGACCTCTCCGGATTCGAAGGAATCATGTCGCTGGAAGGCCTTGGCATCTGCCCGATCGGGCAGGGTGGGAACTTTGTTCTCGCGGGCAACACCGATTTGGGCGGGAAATGTCCGACCAATACTCATGGGGGCGGCATCGCCTACGGTCATACCTCGGTCGGATCGGATTTTCAGATCAACATGTTCGAAGGAATCCTTCAACTCCAGGGAAAAGCCTATGGCCGTCAAGTCGAGGGAGCCAAAGTCGCGGTGGCTCAGGCGTATGGAACCCATCATTCCCTCGATATCGTTTCGGTTTTGAAGAAAGGGGATCTGTGAAATGAACTTTGACAATCTCTATGGTCCGATTCCCAAAGTGGAAACGCACAACACGGTTCGCGCCTTCAAGGAAAAAGACGGCCGGTATCGGCTGATCGGCTCTCAATGCGCCGACTGTGGACAAATTTGGTTTCCCCGCCGCTTTATCTGTCCCAAGTGCCACGGTCAGAATCTTCAGCCTTATGCTTGCGCTCAGGGAGGCGAAATCGTGGTTTCTTGGGTGGACAATATGGGGTTCCCCACCATTGGCTATGAAGACATCGACGATCGGCTGATCGCCATGATCCGGCTCGATGACGGAATCCACATCATCGCGGAAATCGCAGAATGCAAAAGAGTGTTACCGAAGGGAACACGGGTTCAGCTGGTCATCCGGCAACAAAAACGCGATGACACCGGCAACTTAGTCTACGGATACAAATTCAAAATTTCCGAGTGAATCGGAAGAAAAGGAGAAAAAAATATGTCAAAAATCAGCAGCGTCATCAACAGTCTCCCCACTCTGTTCGTCAAGGAAAAGGCGAAAGGATGGGACCGCGTCATCGTCTTTGATTTAAAAGGCGAAGAACCCATTGTCATGACCGTCGTCATCAAGAATCAAGAACTCGTGGTCCACGAGGGGATGCCCACCGAAGCGGAATCAGCCCTCAAACTGCTCACGATCATCGGGGAAAGCCAATACGTCTGCCAGATGTTCCTCGGCGAAGTGCCTCCGATGAAACTGGTCAATGCCAAATTGATCCAGATGAAGGGATCGATCATCGATTCGATGTCGTTCTCCCGCATTTGGAACCTGCCCAAGAAATATTAGTCGGGAGGAGAGCTATGCTCCATTTCCGCGAAGAACAGAATCACCGATGGGCACATAATCTGGCCGCCGCCCGGGAATTTTATTCAGCGGGCGATCTGGGAAAATTCTACCAAGGAGATCTGTCTGGGGCGTTTCCGTTTCCCGGCATGAAGATTCTCGGAGCTTTCTGGACCGCCGAAAACATGGAAATGAATGAACGCTTGGAGATTCTTTTGGATGTCCTTCCGCTTTCCGATGAAAGCCAATACCAGAGATCTTCAAATCGTTATTTCCGATGGTTTCTCGACGACATTATCGAGATGAACGACCGAATGAACCTGTTTTCCAAAGATTGGTTGGTCTCCTTTTTGAAGGAGGCCGAGAACGGGACCGTCATTCCCGAGGACTGGCAAGAACAGATTGCCTCCCTTCAAGATCGAACCGAAAAGGAATTGAACGGAGAACCTCGGGAAAAAACGCTTTTGAACGACTGGTTCCGTTATTGCCTGCGTCATATCGTTTCATATGCCCGAAATCTGATCAAACAGGGGGTCCGCTCCGCCCTTTATGTGGGGGAGAACAGTGAAGATGCCCTGAAAAAGGCGATCGATCCGACCATTGAGTATTTCGGTTGGAAAATCAACCGGGTCTTTTACAACGTGGCCCTTCCGCTGACGGGCTTTTCCGATTTGGGCGACATCGTGCAACTGGGTTCGTACGGAATGTTGGCGGATCAAGCGGTTTCCCCCTCTTCCTCCACAGAAAAACCCGGTCATACCGAAAAGCGCAGTTTTCTGGATACGTGCCAACTCTACGGATTCATTGATTCCTGTGCCGCTTTTCTGGGCATGCGGAAGGGATGCACCACACACGCTTACTGTCCCTATTGCGTGGGACACGGAAAAAAGACGATGGATTTCGTCATTCCTCCCGAATTCCAAATCGAATATGGCTTGGAAGAAGGTCTCGGTTACGGAGGACATCGTTGTACGTTCTTGTTGAAAATGACTCCTGCTCCGGAGGACGATCGTTGCGATCAGGCGACAGCCAAGATCTTCGGCGACGAAGAGTTGTCCTACGGAACAGAGAAATAGGAGGACCTCATGAGATTTGAAAACAAGGTCGCGTTGGTCACCGGGGCGGCCTATGGCATCGGACGGGCCATTGCGGTCGCTTTTGCCAAAGAAGGTGCCAAGCTGATGATCACCGATTACAATCCGACCAAACTTCTGGGAACCGAAGAACTTCTCCGGCAACTGGGATGTGAATTTCAGTCGCTGGTTTTCGACATTCGCGACGAGGCCAAAATCGACGAAATGGTCCATCTGTGCGTGGA